>NZ_VFTX01000010.1:0-260151 GCF_006440955.1 Mesorhizobium sp. B2-8-1
GATCTACACCGGCGTCGATACGTCGAGGCTGTTGGAGATCTATGAATCGGCTCACCCGAGGGCGTGAAGTATTGGGGTTGCGCGAGGCTTCCGGACTTCGCCACGGGATGATGAGGGGTGGGCGGCTCAACCAACCGCAAGCCGTTCAGTAATTCGAGCGATAGTCAAAACTGATTGAACCGAAGACAATTTCGTTCTCCGGGTTAACCGTTTTGCCGTTTTTCCAGCTTAGGAAAGGACCATGAAACGGGTCATCGTCATCGCCGACCGCGCTGCGCTCTTCTCGCTGAAGCTGCTCCTGGCGTTCCATGTGCTGTTCTTCCTGTCTCTACTCGCCGTCCTGTTGTTTGCGGCGGGCAAGGCGCATGCCGAAATCCCGTCCTGCACCGGCGCCGACATGCTGTCGGCGTTGCAGAAAAGTGACCCGTCCACCTACCGCAAGATCGAGGCGGAAGCCGCCGCAACGCCGAACGGCAAGGGCCTGCTGTGGAAGCTGGAGAAGACGGGCGAACAGCCGTCCTTCCTGTTCGGCACCATGCATATGACCGACCCGCGCGTCACAGCGCTGCCGCCGGCGGCGCAGAAGGCCTATGACGGCGCCGGCACCATCGTCATCGAGACCACCGAAGTGCTCGACCAGCAGAAGATGATGGCGGCCCTGCTCAAGCAGCCGGAGCTGATGATGTTCACCGACAGCACCACGCTGTCGTCGCTGCTGTCGCCCGACGACGCCGCGGCGGTCGACAAGGCGCTCGACGAACGCGGCATCTCGCCGGCAACCGTCGCCAAGATGAAGCCGTGGATGCTGTCGGCCATGGTGGCGCTTCCAGCCTGCGAGCTCGCCCGCAAGGCGGGCGGCGCGCCGGTGCTCGACGTCAAGCTTGCCGAGGATGCCAAGGCCTCCGGCAAATCCGTCGAAGGGCTGGAAACCGTCGCCGACCAGCTGCGCGCCATGGCTTCGCTGCCGATGGCGTTCCACATGAAGGGACTGGTCGACACACTGAAGCTCGGCGACAAGATGAACGACGTCAACGAAACCATGATCGTGCTCTACCAGCGCGGCGAGACCGGCATGTTCTGGCCGCTGTTTCGCGCCGTGCTGCCCGGCGAGACGGGCGACGCGACAGGCTACGCAGCGTTCGAGCAGACCATGATCACCAGCCGCAACAAGGCGATGGTCGATCATGCCGGACCATTCCTCGCCAAAGGCAGTGCCTTCATCGCCGTCGGCGCGCTGCATCTGCCCGGTCCCGAGGGCCTGGTCGAGGATTTCCGCAAAGCCGGCTATACTGTCACCGCTGTCGATTGAGTCGCGTGGGCAGCGGAGGAACCGTGCGCCGCGTTTTCGGCGCTTTCCTTCCCTAGCGTGAAACCCCATCAACGGTTGCGCGTTGATGGCTGTTGATTGATCATTTTCATCCACGGAGGACACTTTTATGGCGAATCCATCAAACGACACGCCCAGATCAGGTGGCGGCGGCAGCCCTTGGCTGATTGCATTGGTCGTCGTTATTCTGGCGATTGTCGCGTATTATGTTTTCGGAAGAAGTGGTGAGCATCCGGCGACCGAACCGCCGGCCGCGAGCACACCGGCCCCGGCGCCAGCGCCCGCGGAGCCGATGAAGCCCGCCGAACCGGCTCCTGCGCCAGCCCCAGCTCCCGCACCGGCCCAGTAATCGGGCCACGGCTTTCAACGAAGAACGGCCCGCCTTCCGGTGGGCCGTTCTGTTTGGGGCAGGCAAGGAGGCAATTCCCTCAAGGGAAGCGCTACGCGCTTGCCCGGGAAAACCGTTTCACGGTTTTCCTGGATCGTTCTAAATATGGATCGGCTTGAAGAACGTCGCCAATGCCGCTTCCTTCACTGCTTCCGACATGGTCGGATGGGCATGACAGGTGCGGGCGAGATCTTCCGACGAGCCGCCGAATTCCATCAGCACCGCCGCCTCGTGGATCATCTCGCCGGCGCCGAAGCCGACGATGTGAACGCCGAGCACGCGGTCGGTGGCCTTGTCGGCCAGGATCTTGACGAAGCCGTCGGTGTGCAGCATGGCGCGCGCCCGGCCATTGGCGGTGAACGGGAATTTCCCGACCTTGTAGTCGATGCCGGCCTTCTTCAATTCTTCCTCGGTCTTGCCGACCGAAGCGATCTCCGGGCTGGTGTAGACGACGCTCGGAATGACATCATAGTTCACATGGCCGGCCTGGCCGGCAATGGTCTCGGCCACTGCCACGCCCTCATCCTCGGCCTTGTGCGCCAGCATCGGCCCGGCGATGACATCGCCGATGGCATAGATGCCTGGTACGTTGGTCCTGAGGTGCGCGTCGGTCTTGACCCGGCCGCGCTCATCGACCTCGACGCCCGCTTCCTTCAGGCCCAGGCTGTCGGCGAAAGCGCGGCGGCCGGTGGCGATCAGCACCATGTCGGCCTCGATCGTCTCGGCCGCGCCGCCTTTCACAGGCTCGAAAGTGACGCTGGCGCCCTTCTTGGCCTTGGCGACGCCGGTGACCTTGGCGCCGAGCCTGAATTCGAAGCCCTGCTTGGAGAGCAGCCGCTGGAATTGCTTGGAGACCTCACCGTCCATACCGCCGAGGATGGTGTCGAGGAATTCGACCACGGTGACCTTGGCGCCGAGCCGCGCCCAGACCGAGCCGAGCTCGAGCCCGATGACGCCGCCGCCGACCACGACGAGATGGCCGGGCACCTTGTCCAGCGACAGCGCGCCGGTCGAGGACACGATGACTTTTTCGTCGAAGTCGACCGTGACGCCAGGAATGCCGGCGACATCCGAGCCGGTGGCGATGACGATGTTCTTCGTCTCGATTTCCTCGACCTTGCCGTCCTCGCTCGTCACCGACACCTTGCCCGCCGCGACCACCGTGCCGATGCCGCGAAAACTATCGATCTTGTTCTTCTTGAACAGGAAGGCGACGCCGTTGACGTTCGCCGTCACCGTGGCGTCCTTGTGCGCCATCATCTTCTTCAAATTGAGCTTCGGTGTCACTTCGACACCCAGTGTGTCGAAGGAGTGGCCGGCTTCGGCGAACATCTCGGAGGCATGCAGCAACGCCTTGGACGGAATGCAGCCGATGTTGAGGCAGGTGCCGCCGAAGGTCGGGTTCTTCTCGACCACCGCGACCTTCAGCCCGAGCTGCGCCGCCTTGATGGCGCAGACATAGCCGCCCGGTCCCGAGCCGATGATTACGACGTCATAAGCCATGTTTGTTTCCCTTTTTCTTGGGGCGCTCAGCGGCCGCCGCTGACGTTCAGGATCGCGCCGGTCGTATAGGACGCGGCATCGGACAACAGGTAGAGAACCGCGCCCGCGACTTCATCCGCGGTGCCGGCTCTTTTCATCGGCAGAAGATCGCGGAAGCGTTCTATCCGGTCCGGCTGTCCACCCGAGGCATGGATTTCGGTATCGATGATGCCCGGCCGCACCGCATTGACGCGGATGCCTTCCAGCGCCACCTCGCGGGCGAGCCCCATGGTGAAGGTGTCGATCGCGCCCTTGGACGCGGCGTAGTCGACATATTCGCCCGGCGAGCCCAGAACTGCCGCAGCCGACGAGATGTTGACGATGGATCCACCCGACCCACCGTGACGGCTCGACATCCGCTTCACCGCTTCGCGGGCGCAGAGGAACGACCCCACGACATTGATGCGCATCATGCGCTCCAGCCGTGAAACATCCATCTCATCGACCCGCGCCTTGACGTCGACGATGCCGGCATTGTTGACGAAAGCATCGAGCCGGCCATAGCCGCGGTCGACGGCTTCAAACATGGCAACGATATCGGATTCGACGCCGACATCGCCCCTGACCGCAAAGGCCTCGCCGCCTGCGGCCTTGATTTCGCCGACCAGTGCCTCGGCGGCGGTCTGGTGGGAGGTGTAGTTGACCGCTACGCGATAGCCAGCCTTCGACCCGAGCCGGCAGATCGCGGCGCCGATGCCGCGGCTGCCGCCGGTGACCAGCAGCACCTTTTGCGTCCCGCTCATTCCTGGCACCCCTTCAAGGCGAACACATCCGACGGCACTTTCGAAAATCCGCTGCCGCCATGGGCGGTGGATTGATGCAACACCGGACCGAGATCGGGCAGGATCAGCGTCTTCGGTGCTTCGACGCCTTCGGCCGGCAACAGGCCGATGCTGCCCTTTTCATCCGACGTATAGATGACGCCGCTCCACAAGGTGCAGGCGGCAAGCTCGGTGCCGGTAACGTCGCCTCCCGGGCATTTGTACATCAGCGCCCCGTTCGGCCGCGAAACACCTTCGTTCCATTGGACGATGCCGTTCAGCACCACATCGTTGTCGAGGATCAAGCGGAACGTGTTGGTGACGGTCGCCGACGTGCCGGTCGGCGTAAAATTGATCTCACTGCCGCTCTGGGCATCGCCGTAGACGGCGAGTTCGGCCGGGCATGCGGCATTAGCGTGGACAGCGGCGAATGCCATACCGGCCGCCAGCGCTATCGGTCTGGCAGGCCCAGGGAACAGGGCCATTATTGGCTACTCCGACCGCGAGCCGCCATCCGACCGCCTCACAGATCAAGCACCAGCCGTTCCGGATCCTCCAGGCTTTCCTTGACGCGCACCAGGAAGGTCACCGCTTCCTTGCCGTCGACGATGCGGTGATCGTAGCTCAGCGCCAGATACATCATCGGCCGGATCACGATCTGGCCGCCGACCACCACGGGCCGGTCCTGGATCTTGTGCATGCCCAGAATACCCGACTGCGGCGCGTTGAGGATCGGCGTGGACATCAGCGACCCGTAGACGCCGCCATTGGAAATCGTGAACGTGCCGCCCTGCATGTCGGCGACCGACAGCTTGCCGTCGCGCGCGGCGATGCCGAGCCGGCCGATCTCCTTCTCGATCTCGGCGATAGACATCTGGTCGGCATCGCGCACCACCGGAACGACCAGACCCTTCTCGGTGCCGACGGCGACGCCGATATGGGCGTAGTTCTTGAAGATGATATCGGTGGCATCGATCTCGGCGTTGACCGAGGGGATTTCCTTCAGCGCGTGCGTGACGGCCTTGGTGAAGAAACCCATGAAGCCGAGCTTCACGCCGTGCTTCTTCTCGAACACGTCCTTGTACTTGGTCCTGAGCGCCATCACCGCTGACATGTCCACCTCGTTGAAGGTGGTGAGCATGGCGGCGGTCGACTGCGCTTCCTTGAGCCGGCGCGCGATGGTCTGGCGCAGCTTGGTCATGCGCACGCGCTCCTCGCGCGCCGCGTCGTTGCCTGAGGACGGCGCACGGGCAGCAACCGGCGCTGCCGGGGCCGGGGCCGCCTTCGGCGTCTCGGCCGGCTGCGACGGCGCACCCTTGGAGATGGCGTCGAGCACGTCGCCCTTCAGCACCTGGCCGCGCTTGCCGGAGCCGGAAAGCTGGTCGACCGACAGATTGTTCTCGGCGATCAGTTTCGCCGCTGCCGGCGCCGGCGGCATGGTGCGCGGCTCGACCGGACCGGCGTCGCCGGCGACCTTGGCGGTCTCGGCGGCGGCCTGTTTGGTGGTCTGCGCGGCGTCGGGGCTCGATGCCTGCGCCACGGCTTGCGGCTTGGTCACTGGTGCGGCGGCGCCGCCGGCCGAAATGGAGCCCAGAAGCGCGCCGACCCCGACCGTCTCGCCTTCCTTGGCCGCGATCTCGCCCAAGGTTCCAGCGCCCGGCGAGGGAACCTCGACCGTCACCTTGTCGGTTTCGAGCTCGACCAGCGGCTCGTCGGCGGCAATGGCATCGCCCACCTTCTTGAACCATTTGCCGATGGTTGCCTCGGTGACGGATTCGCCGAGAGTGGGAACGCGGATTTCGGTAGCCATTGTGCCTGTCCGTTTGTTGTCTGTCTGTTCTATTCGCTCAACTCTGCCTACTCGCCGAGCGCGTCTTCGAGCAAGGCGGCGAGCTGGGCGAGATGCTTGGACATAAGCCCGGTCGCCGGCGAGGCGGATGCCGGCCGGCCGGTGTAGCGCACCCGCTGGTGCTTGGCGTCGATATGCGCCAGCACCCATTCCAGATACGGGTCGATGAACGACCAGGCGCCCATGTTCTTGGGTTCCTCCTGGCACCACACCATTTCGGCATTGCGGAAGCGCGACAATTCGGTGATCAACGCCTTGGCCGGGAACGGGTAGAGCTGTTCGACGCGCAGCAGATAGATGTCGTTGATGCCACGCTTCTCACGCTCCTCGTAGAGGTCGTAATAGACCTTGCCCGAGCACAGCACGACACGGCGGATCTTGGAATCCTTGGTCAGCTTGATGGCCTGGTTGGGCAAGAGCTGGGCATCGTCCCACAGCAGCCGGTGGAACGAGCTTTCGCCCGACATTTCCGGCAGCGTCGACACCGCCCGCTTGTGGCGCAGCAGCGACTTCGGCGTCATCAGGATCAGCGGCTTGCGGAAGTCGCGCTTCAACTGCCGGCGCAATATATGGAAGTAGTTGGCCGGCGTCGTGCAGTTGGCCACTTGCATGTTGTCCTCGGCGCAGAGCTGCAGGAAACGCTCGAGCCGGGCAGACGAATGTTCCGGTCCCTGGCCTTCATAGCCATGCGGCAGCAGGCAGACGAGGCCCGACATTCTCAGCCACTTGCGCTCTCCGCTGGATATGAACTGGTCGAACACCACCTGGGCGCCATTGGCGAAGTCGCCGAACTGCGCTTCCCACAGCGTCAGCGCCTTCGGCTCGGCCAGGCTGTAGCCATATTCGAAGCCGAGCACGGCTTCTTCGGACAGCATCGAGTTGATGACCTCATAGCCGGCCTGCGCCGCCGACAGATTGTTGAGCGGGATGTAGCGGGTCTCGTCGCGCTGGTCATAGAGCACAGAATGGCGCTGCGAGAAGGTACCGCGCTCCGAATCCTGCCCGGAGAGGCGGATCGGGTTGCCGTCGAGCAGGATGGCGCCAAAAGCCAGCGCCTCGGCCGTCGACCAGTCGATGCCTTCGCCGGATTCGATGGCCTGGCGGCGGTTTTCGAGAAAGCGGATGATCGTCTTGTGCGCCTCGAAATCCTTCGGCACCTCAGTCAGCTTCTTGCCGATCTCCTTCAGTGTCTTGGCCGGCACCGCGGTCTTGCCGCGCCGCTGTTCGTCCTGGTTGTCGGCCGTACGCAGGCCCGACCAGGCGCCATCCAACCAATCGGCCTTGTTGGGCTTGTAATGCTGGCCGACTTCCCACTCGGATTCCAGGTGCTCCCGCCAGTCGGCCTTGAGCTTGTCGAACTCGGCCTGCGTCAAGTGGCCTTCGGCGATCAGCCGGTCGGCATAGATCTGCACCGTTGTCTTATGGTTGCGGATGTTGCGGTACATGATCGGCTGCGTGAAGGCCGGCTCGTCGCCCTCGTTGTGGCCGAAGCGGCGGTAGCAGAACATGTCGACCACGACAGGCTTGTGGAATTTCATGCGGAATTCGATCGCCACCTTGGTGGCGTGCACCACGGCTTCCGGATCGTCGCCATTGACGTGGAAGATCGGCGCCTCGATCATCTTGGCGACGTCGGACGGATAGGGCGACGAGCGCGAGAAACGTGGGTTGGTGGTGAAGCCGATCTGGTTGTTGATGATGAAATGCAATGTGCCGGCAACGCGGTGGCCGCGCAGGCCCGATAGGCCGAGGATTTCGGCAATGACACCCTGGCCGGCAAAGGCTGCGTCGCCATGCAGCAAAAGCGGCAGCACCTTGGCCCGCTCTTCCAGCGGCACGATCTCCTCGCGACCGCGGCCGAACAGATAATCCTGCTTGGCGCGCGCCTTGCCCATCACCACAGGGTCGACGATTTCCAGATGCGAGGGATTGGCGGTCAGCGACAGGTGCACCTTGTTGCCGTCGAACTCGCGGTCCGAGGAGGCGCCAAGATGGTATTTGACGTCGCCCGAGCCCTCGACCTCGTCGGGTGCGGCCGAGCCGCCCTTGAATTCGTGGAAGATGGCGCGATGCGGCTTGGCCATCACCTGGGAGAGCACGTTGAGGCGGCCGCGATGCGCCATGCCGAGCACGATCTCCTTCAGCCCGAGCTGGCCGCCGCGCTTGACAATCTGTTCCAGTGCCGGGATCAGCGCTTCGCCGCCGTCGAGGCCGAAGCGCTTGGTGCCCTTGAACTTGACGTCGGCGAACTGCTCGAAGCCCTCGGCCTCGATCAGTTTCTGCAGGATCGCCTTCTTGCCGGTCGCGGTGAAGGAGATCTCCTTGTCGGCGCCCTCGATGCGCGCCTGGATCCACGCCTTCTCTTCCGGATCGGAGATGTGCATGAACTCGACGCCGAGCGTCGAGCAATAGGTGCGGGTCAGGATGTCGAGCATCTGGCGGATGGTGCCGAATTCGAGCCCGAGCACATTGTCGAGGAAGATCGGCCGGTCGTAGTCGGCTTCGGTGAAGCCGTAATTCTCTGGCGACAGCTCGTTGTAATCCTCGAGCGTGGCGATGCCGAGCGGGTCGAGATTGGCGTGCAGATGGCCGCGCATGCGATAGGCGCGGATCATCATGATGGCGCGCACGGAATCGCGCGTCGCCTGGTGCACGTCGGCGTCGGAGGGGACGGCGCCGTTGACGGCTGCCTTCTCCTTGACCTTCTTTTCGATGTGCTTCTCGACCAGGCCCCAATTGCCGTCGAGCGCCGACACCAGCTCGCCATTGGCCTGCAGCGGCCAGGAGGGCTTGGCCCACGAGGCGCCCTTGGCGTTCTTGCGGACATCCCCGGCATCGTCCTTCAGGCCGGCGAAGAACTCCTGCCATTCGGGATTGACCGAGGCTGGATCGTCCTCATACGCCGCATAGAGCGCGTCGATATAATCGGCATTGCCGCCATAGAGGAAAGAGGTGAGCGAAAATTGGTCGTTGGCCTGATCTTGTCGTGCCATTTTGTCTGCGGAGCCTGGCTCCGTCTCCTTTCGAGGGGAATAGTGAGTAGTCAGTAAGGAGTAGGAAAAATGAAGACTTTCCCGTTCAGCTGCTACTCACCCGTTCTTCCCTTTTCACTACTCACTATTGACTACTCACTAGCCCTTAATTGCCTCGACCAGCGTCGTGCCCAGCCGGGCCGGCGATGGCGAAACTTTTATCCCGGCCGATTCCATTGCCGCGATCTTGTCTTCGGCGCCGCCCTTGCCGCCCGAGATAACCGCGCCCGCATGGCCCATGGTGCGGCCGGCCGGCGCCGTGCGTCCGGCGATGAAGCCCGCCATCGGCTTGCGGCGGCCGCGTTTGGCCTCGTCCTTGAGAAACTGCGCGGCGTCTTCCTCGGCCGAGCCGCCGATCTCGCCGATCATGATGATCGACTTGGTCTCGTCGTCGGCGAGGAACATTTCGAGCACGTCGATGAATTCGGTGCCTTTGACGGGATCGCCACCGATGCCGACAGCGGTGGTCTGGCCGAGGCCGACATTGGTGGTCTGGAACACGGCTTCATAGGTAAGCGTTCCCGAGCGCGAAACAACACCGACCGAACCCTTGCGGAAGATGTTCCCGGGCATGATGCCGATCTTGCATTCGTCGGGGGTGAGCACGCCGGGACAGTTCGGGCCGATCAGCCGCGACGTCGAACGGTCGAGTCGCGCCTTGACCTTGATCATGTCCATGACGGGAATGCCTTCGGTGATGCAGACGATGAGCGGGATTTCGGCCTCGATGGCCTCGATGATGGCTTCGGCAGCACCCGCCGGCGGCACATAGACGACGGAAGCGTTGGCGCCGGTCTTGGCCTTGCCCTCGGCGACGGTGGCGAAGATCGGCAGGTTCTCGCCCTTGGCGCCGGTCCAGGTCTCGCCGCCCTTCTTGGGATGGATGCCGCCGACCATCTTGGTCCCGTGATAGGCCAGCGCCTGTTCGGTGTGGAAGGTGCCGGTCTTGCCGGTCAGGCCCTGCACGAGCACCTTTGTGTTCTTGTCGACGAGAATGGACATGGTGAGAACGCCTCTGAATTCAGCGATTACAAGAAAGGATTGACGGCTCGCACCGAGCCATAAACCTGGTTGTGGTTGAGATCTTCGGTGTAGAAAATCGGCGCGCCGAGATATCCGGCTGCGGCAAGAAGCGCGGCGTCGTAGTAGTGAATTCCGTAGCGGTGGGCGAGGTCCAGTCCTGCGCGAACATAGCTTTCGTCGACAGGCACCAGCGGACAAGTGCCGAGGAGGACCAGCCATTGGTCGAGCAGATCATCCCCCAGAAGGGATTTTCCTCGCGCCACCGCTGTGAATTCGGCCAAGGTTTGCCCCGACACGCCAAAGACAGTGCTCGATACCAGGTCTTCTGCGATTGGCGCGCGACGTGGGTCACGATTCTTCTCCGAAGCCGCGTAGATCAGGACGTTCGTGTCGAGAAAGCAGTCGATCTTCCCGGTCGGCATAGGCGTCCCTTCGATCCCACTTGTAGGGGGTGTCGGCGCTGTCGCTCCGTTTCGCAGCCTCGTCCATAAGCCGCTTCATTCCCGCCTTGGCCCAGGCAATCCGATCTTCCTGCTCGACTTCATGCGCAAGCAGTGAACGAATGAGGGCGTTGAGCGTCGTCTTGCGACGTCCGGCAAGGCCTCGCGCCTTCTCAAGCAGTGCCTCGTCCATGGCCAGGGTGACGTTCTTCATCGCTCGTCTCCACATAAACACACAGCCAATATATGTGTGATTATGTGTCTTTCTTCAACCGCTTTGCCCAGGATTTCCATCGCTCAGCCATCCCCCAAAACGGAAGGCGGGACGCGCCGGTAAAGGCCGCTCATCATGTCTTGCCAGCCGTCGCTGCCGACGGGCTGGAATTGCAGTCGCATGCGATAGCTGTCGCTGCCGTCGAAAGCGTAGGTCACGCGTGCGGCCCCGCGCGGCGACGAGCGCAACAGCGTCAGTGTGTTGCCCTCCCACGTGCCGGAGGCCGGCGAGGCCGGCACAAAGCCCATCGAATCGAACTGATGCATGGTGACAAGGCTGTTTTGCCGGTCGAAGCCGAACACGCTGTGCGCGCCGAACGAAATCGTCCCGTCGCGGCGCTGGCGATAGCGTTGCACTACGAACAGGCCGCCGAACTGTGCCTCTGCCAGTACTTCCGAAGTCGCTGAGCCCCCATCGGCCCATTGTGTGTCCGCGACCTCTTCCTCGCCACGCCACGCGCCGACCAGCGCCTGCAGGCGCTGGTGATCGGGCGAGAGCGAGGAGAAGGAGGCCGCGTTCATGGTTCAGAGCCGCTTCAGGTCGGTGACGGTGAGATCGCTCTTGGCGTTGCCGGTGTTGAGCGTCGTCGCCGGCTCGAACATCAGCACCACAGGTTCCGGTGTCAGCGAACGCGGCCGGTGCTCGACGCCGCGCGGCACGACGATGAAGTCGCCTTCGCCGAGCTCGACCGGACCGTCGCGGAAATCGATGGCGATGCGGCCGCGCAGCACGAGGAAGGCTTCGTCTTCGTTGTCATGGGCGTGCCAGTCGAAAACCGCGCCGAACTTGGCGACCTTCGCCTGGCTGTCATTGACATCGCCGGCGATATGCGGATCGAAGACATCCGCGATCTTCGCATCCGCAGCCTCGACGAGATTTATCTTGCGCGGAGGCACTTGATCAGCCCTTCACCGCCGCCACGATCTTCTTGGCCGCGTCGTCAAGATCGTCGGCCGACACGACGTTGAGGCCGCTGTCGTTGATGATCTTCTTGCCGAGTTCGGCATTGGTGCCTTCAAGGCGCACGACCAGCGGCACTTTCAGGCCCACTTCCTTGACCGCGGCGATAACGCCCTCGGCGATGATGTCGCATTTCATGATACCGCCGAAGATGTTGATCAGGATGCCCTTGACCGCCGGATCCCTGGTGATGATCTTGAAGGCCGCCGTCACCTTTTCTTTCGACGCGCCGCCGCCGACATCGAGAAAGTTGGCCGGCTCGGCGCCGTAGAGCTTGATGATGTCCATCGTCGCCATGGCGAGGCCGGCGCCATTGACCATGCAGCCGATATTGCCGTCGAGCGCGACATAGGCGAGGTCGTATTTCGACGCCTCGATCTCCTTCTCGTCCTCTTCGGTGGTGTCGCGCAGCTCGAGCACATCCGGATGGCGAAACAGCGCGTTGTTGTCGAACGACACCTTGGCGTCGAGGACGCGCAGCCGGCCGTTTTTCATGACGATCAGGGGATTGACCTCGAGCAGGCTCATGTCCTTCTCGACGAAGGCCTTGTAGAGGATCGGGAACAGCGTGCCGCCGTCCCTGGCAGCATCGCCGTCGAGCTTCAGCGCGCCATTGAGTTTCTTCACGTCATCCGCGGTAACGCCCTTTTCCGGATCGATGGCGACGGTGATGATCTTTTCCGGCGTGTCGTGGGCGACCGCCTCGATGTCCATGCCGCCTTCGGTCGAGACGACGAAGGCGATGCGGCCGACCGAACGGTCGACCAGAACAGACAGATAGAGCTCGCGCTCGATATCGGCGCCATCCTCGATATAGAGCCGGTTGACCTGCTTGCCGGCCGGGCCGGTTTGCTTGGTCACCAGCGTGTGGCCGAGCATCTCGTTGGCGTTGGCGACGACGTCGGCGACCGACTTGGCCAGCCGCACGCCGCCCTTGGCGTCAGGCCCGAGCTCCTTGAACTTGCCCTTGCCGCGGCCGCCGGCATGGATCTGGCTCTTCACCACATAGAGCGGGCCGGGCAGCGCCTTGGCGGCGGCTTCCGCCTCATCGGCCTTGAACACCGGCACGCCTTGGGCCACCGGCGCGCCAAAGCCCTTCAGCAGCGCCTTGCCCTGATATTCATGGATGTTCATCTGGATCGTCTCCGGATCAGCTGCTGGGGTTCACTTCGAGGCGAGTTGCGGCGCGATCTTGACGCAGGCCTCGGTCAGGCCTTGCACCGCCGCTACCGAGCTATCGAACATCTTCTGCTCTGGCTTGGAAAGCTCGATCTCGATGACGCGCTCGACGCCACCGGCGCCGATCACCACGGGAACGCCGACATAGGTGTTCTTCACGCCATACTGGCCGGAAAGGTGGGCCGCGCAAGGCAGCACACGCTTCTTGTCCTTGAGATAGGCTTCGGCCATCGAGATCGCCGATGCGGCCGGCGCATAATAGGCCGAGCCGGTCTTCAACAGGCCGACGATCTCGGCGCCGCCATCGCGGGTGCGCTGCACGATCTGGTCGAGCTTCTCCTTCGAGGTCCAGCCCATCTTGACGAGATCGGGCAGAGGAATGCCTGCAACCGTCGAATAGCGGATCATCGGCACCATGGAATCGCCATGGCCGCCGAGCACGAAGGCGGTAACGTCCTCGACCGAGACCTTGAACTCCTCGGCCAGGAAATAGCGGAAGCGAGCGCTGTCGAGCACGCCGGCCATGCCCACGACATGGGTGTTGGGCAGGCCGGAAAACTTCTGCAGCGCCCAGACCATCGCATCCAGCGGATTGGTGATGCAGATGACGAAGGCCTTCGGCGCGTACTTCTTCAGGCCGGCGCCGACCTGTTCCATGACCTTGAGGTTGATGCCGAGCAGATCGTCGCGGCTCATGCCCGGCTTGCGCGGCACGCCGGCGGTGACGATGCAGACGTCCGCCCCTTCGATCCCGGCATAGTCGTTGACGCCGGTCAGCCTGGAATCGAACCCGTCGACCGGCGACGATTGCGCAATATCGAGCCCCTTGCCCTGCGGGATGCCTTCGGCAATATCGAACAGAACCACGTCGCCGAGGTCCTTGAGGCCGATCATGTGAGCGAGCGTGCCGCCGATCATGCCAGAGCCGATAAGCGCTATCTTGTTGCGTGCCATGTCAGGATAGTTTCCCTTTGTTCGTGATGTCGCTCAAATCGCTGACGATCTGATGACGGCGTCGAGGAAGAGACCGGAATGCTGCGGGGATCCCGCGAGATTTCGCCGCACCCAATAGCCCCGGCGCCGCGTAAATTCAAACGATTATTTTGGAGCGAGCGTTTTCAATCGGTTAGAGTGACCGGGAATTACGTAAACGTAAAAGTTTGAAAACTCGACTGGGGAAAATCTACACGATGAAGATGGAGATCGTAAGACTTGATGCCGGCAATGACGCCCTTGTGATGCGGGTCGCCGAGGATGTGTTCGACGAACCGGTCAGGCCGGATCGATTGGCAGCCTATCTCAGGGAGCTCGGCCATTTCATGGTCGTGGCGCTCGCCGACGGCGTGACCGTCGGTCAATGCGCCGCGGTCATCCACCGTCATCCCGACAAAATGACGGAGCTCTACATCGATGAACTCGGCGTATCGCCGGCCTTCCAGCGCCAGGGCATCGCGCGAAAGATGCTCGACGCGATGTTTGCGATCGGCAGGGAGAATGGCTGCGAAGAAGCCTGGGTCGGCACCGAGCCGGACAACCGTGCCGCCCGCGCGCTTTACGAGTCGCGGAAGGAACCGCACGGTCCAGCGGAAGATTTTGTGATGTATGTATACGACTTGTAGGGCTCTCATAGCAGGAGCCGTACGGATCAGCCTTTGAAGGCCCCCCGTCGGCTGGTTCTAGGCTTGCGCCTGCGCTTCGGTCGGCGTCGCCTTCGCCTTCCGCCGCTCCGCCCAATCCTCCAGCCAGTCGCGGCTCTGCATCTCGATCAGCCGCGAAGCCGTGCGTTCGAACTCGAACACCTCGACGCCGCGCTTGGCCACATAGAGTTGCTGCGGCGGCGCTTCCGCGCTTACCACCAGCCTGACGTGATGGTCGTAGAGCGTGTCGACCAGCAGGATGAAGCGCTTGGCCTCGTTGCGCCGGCCTTCACCCAGCACCGGAATGCGGTCGACAAAGATGGTCGAGAAGCGGTCGGCAAGGGCCAAATAGTCGCGCGCGCCGAGCGGCTTCTCGCACAGATCGGCGAAGGAAAAACGCGCCGCGTCGCCGGCGGCGCGCGGAACGGCCAGCTGCCGGCCCTTGACGGCAAGCGACGCCTCGGCCGTCGGCGCGCCGCGCGTCATCGTTTGCCAAGCCGCGTCCAGCGCCTCATCGGCCGCCGCATCGGCGGGCGTCACATAGACTGGCGTACGGGCAAGCTTCTCCAGCCGATAGTCCTTGTCGGCATCGAGCGAGAGCACCTGCGCATGCCGTTCCAATATGCCGATGAAGGGCAGGAAAAGCTGACGGTTCAGCCCGTCGCGATAGAGGTTCTCCGGCGCTACGTTCGACGTCGCCACCAGCACCACGCCGCTGGCGAACAGCGCCGAAAACAGCCGGGACAGGATCATCGCATCGGCGATGTCGGTGACCGAGAACTCGTCGAAACACAGTACCCAGGCCTGTTCGGCAAGCGCCCGCGCCACCGGCGGAATCGGATCGTCTTCCCTCACCGTGCCGTCCTTGCGCTCCTGCCGGTGCTTCTGGATGCGGTCCTGCACCTCGGCCATGAAGTCGTTGAAATGCACGCGGCGCTTGCGCCGCACCGGCAGCAGCTCGAAGAACAAGTCCATCAACATGGTCTTGCCGCGGCCGACGCCGCCATGGATGTAGAGGCCCTTGACCGCCTCGTGCGTCTCGCGCCTTCGGGCGAAGAGCCAGCCAAGCGCGCTCGATTTGTGCGCCAGCCGCTTCACCGAAATCTCTGATACCAGCCGGTCGAGAGCGGTGACGATCCGCTCCTGCGCCGGATCGCGCTCGATGGCACCGGTGTCGACCAGATGGTCGTAACGCTGCCTGACGGTCACATGGGTCTGGAGGCCGTCACGCAGATGCATAGGTCACGTCGTTGTCGAGGGGCTTGGCTACCTTGTAAGCGAGATCGGCAGGCCATTGGAAGTCTGGCCGTCGAATTTCGAGCCGCCCGAGGAATAGAGCCGTGCCAGCGTGCCGCCATTCTCATCGTAAAGCGTCAACTGCTTGCCGGCGACGTTCCATGACTTGATGCCGTCGATCGGCGCCGGGCAATGCAGCGGTCCGGCGCGGAAACCGGCGCCGAATTTGGTCTGCGGCGTCGCCACCTTGCAGCTCTGACCGGAAACGCTGGCGTTCCATACGCCGGCGACACTGGCCGCGGTCAGGTCCGGCGCACCCGCCGGCGCCGAACCGTCCGGCGGCAAGGAGGCGACCTGGCTGTTCTGCGGCGCGGTCGGGAATTGCGAGGGATCGGTGGTGCCGGGAGAGGCCGGAGGCGGCAACTGGTTGGCCGTCACTTGCCCGGACGGTGCTGGCTGCAGCGGCGCCGGCTGCTGGTCGTCCATCGAGGAGAACCGTGAGGTTGAGCAGCCGCTCGCAACGAGCGCCGCCAGCGATACGGCCACCAGGGCTGTTTTCGAAAAAGTCATTTCAACCTCCGTCGGATCCGGCGGGGCTGCCGTCCGCACAATGTCGCCCTCCACCAAGATGGAGAAGGTGGCGAAATTTCAACCCGATATGGTTAAAATAGGGTTTGCGCCAAGAATTGTTGCAAATTTGTCGCTATCATCCGGCCAGCGGAGCGCTCGGCACGAATATATAGCCGTCCGGTCCGACGACATAGCTCTCGCGCAGGCCGTGCGGCTTGTCGATCGCTCCGGCCAGCACGATGTGGCCGTGATCGCGCGCGGCGGCCTCGACCGCATCCGGATTGGCGCCGTAAAGGCGCAGTTCGATGCCGGCGCCGCGTGTCTCGGCGCCGGCGATCGTCCCTGTCATGGCATTGTCGAGATAGGAATGGTCGGCGTGCAGCATGAACACCGAGCCCAGCAGCTCGATCGCCGCGAAATCCTCGTCGGCATAGATGATATCGGCGCCGAGCACGTCGCGGCAGAAGGCTTCCATGGCCGCCATGTCGCTCACCAGCAGGTTGACGCCGATGCCGCGCGCCAGCGAGCGGCCGAAATCCCCGGCCTTCATCCATGGTGTCCTGGTCCGCTTCATCGCCATGGCATCGTCCTCCCCAATCCGATCCTACTCAAGCCGGCCGCCCGGGCCGTTGGCATTCGGCCGGCAAACGCTTGCGCCAGCCGGCACAAGGGCTATGTCTATCAAGACGAAATTCGCTGGAGCCGCAAATTGGCTGCGAGACCGAAAGCCGCCAATCGCTACTATAACGGCCCGCCCAGCGATCATTTCGACGGAACCTTGTTCTTCAATCCCGGCGGCCAGCCGCCGGCGCGTTTCGCCGATCTGCTGAAATGGCAGTTCAATGGCCAACGCTCGAAATGGCCGGCCACCAATCCGAGCCCCTTTCCGCAGGCAAAGCCGCCTGCACGTGTCGAGGGCGCCGGCCTGACCGTGACCATGGTCGGTCATTCCACGCTGCTGGTCCAGACCGCGGGCCTGAACATCCTCACCGATCCGGTATGGTCGCTGCGGGCCTCGCCGTTCTCCTTCGTCGGGCCGAAACGCGTCAACGCGCCGGGCATCGCCCTGGCCGACCTGCCGCCGATCGATCTCGTGCTGGTCAGCCACAATCACTACGACCATCTCGACATCGCGACGCTGAAGCAGCTCAAGGCCAGGCACGACCCGCTGGTGGTGACCCCGTTCGGCAATGACGTCCTGATTGGCGGGGCGGTTCCCGGCATGCGGCTCTCGGCGCATGACTGGGGCGACGGGGTCGACATCGGCGATGGCGTGGCCGTCCATGTCGAGCCGGCGCATCACTGGTCGGCGCGCGGCACACGCGACCGGCGCATGGCGCTATGGGCCGGCTTCGTCATCGAGACGCCGGCCGGCCGGATCTATTTCGCGGGCGATACCGGCTTCCATGACGGCATCAACTACCGGCTCATGGCTCACAAGCACGGCGGCTTCCGCTTCGCCATCCTGCCGATCGGCGCCTATGAGCCGCGCTGGTTCATGGCCTCGCAGCATCAAAACCCGGAGGAGGCGGTGCAAGGCATGACATTGTGCAACGCCGCCTATGCGGCCGGCTGCCATTGGGGCACGTTCCAGCTCACCGACGAACCGATCGACGAGCCGGCACGCAAGCTCGACGAGGCGCTGGAGGCCGAGGGCCTGCCGCGCGAACGTTTTCGCGCCTTGCGGCCAGGTGAGGTCTGGGACGTGCCGCAGGAAGCGGCGCTTTGACCGGGGCCGGCCGCGGCCGGCGGAACCCGAGCGCCACCGGCGCGTTTGTTGAAGGGGCTTCGATTTCTATCGCTTTGCGAGGCATTTCCATGCTTAAATGGATCATCATTCTCCTGATTATCGCCGCCGCTGCGAGCCTGCTCGGCATGCCGGCATTAGCAGGTGCGGCCGCCACCGGCGCGCGCATCCTGATCGGTATCGTGCTGATCATATTCCTGCTGATCGTGCTCGGCGTCTTCGCCGTCACCTGAAGGCGCGATGCACTGGTAATTCCCGCCCTTTTCCGCCATATAGCGGCAAACAGTACGGAATGACCGGAAGAAATGGCAGGCACCGCCCCTTTCGCCAAGATGAACGGCATCGGCAACGAGATCATCGTTGCCGACATGCGCGGCCGTGCCGACCGGGTGACGCCGACAGCTGCGATCGCGCTCAACGCCGATGCCTCGACGCGGTTCGACCAGATCATGGCGATCCATGAGGCGCGGACGCCGGGTACGGCCTATTTCATCGACATATTGAATTCGGACGGCTCGGGCGCGCAGGCCTGCGGCAACGGCATGCGCTGCGTCGTCCAGGCGCTGGCGGCCGAGACCGGACAAAAGACATTCACCTTCGAGACCGTCGCCGGAATCCTCAACGCGCAGGAACATGCCGACGGCTCGATCTCGGTCGACATGGGCACGCCGCGCTTCGGCTGGCGGGACATTCCGCTCGCTGAGGAGTTTCGCGATACCCGCATGATCGAATTGCAGGTCGGCCCGATCGACGCCCCGGTGCTGCATTCGCCCTCGGTCGTCTCCATGGGCAATCCGCATGCCATCTTCTGGGTCGACCGCGACGTCTGGTCCTACGAACTCGACCGCTTCGGACCGCTGCTCGAAAACCATCCGATCTTCCCCGAGCGCGCCAACATCACCATCGCGCAGGTGACCTCGCCCGACAGCATGATCATCCGCACCTGGGAACGCGGCGCCGGCCTGACCAAGGCTTGCGGCACGGCATCCTGCGCCGCCGTCGTGGCTGCGGCCCGCACCCGGCGCACCGGGCGCAGCGTCAATCTACTGACCCCCGGCGGCGGCTCGCTGCACGTCGAATGGCTTGAAAACGACCATGTCATCCTGACCGGTGCGGCCGAATGGGAGTTTTCCGGCAGCTTCGATCCCTCGAGCGGCGCCTGGGCGCGCGACACCGAAAGCGCGGCCTGATGCCCGCTCCTTTCAAGGATGGCGATGTGGGGAAGGGCCCCAATCGCATCGAACTGGTGACCTTCGGCTGCCGGCTGAACACTTATGAATCCGAGGTGATGCGGCGCGAGGCCGAAACTGCGGGCCTCGGTGGGCTGGCTGGCGGCGCCGTCATCTTCAACACCTGCGCCGTCACCGGCGAAGCGGTCCGCCAGGCCAAACAGGCGATCCGCAAGGCGCGCCGCGACAACCCCGAAGCTCGCATCATCGTCACCGGCTGCGCGGCGCAGACCGAGCCGCAGAATTTCGCGGCCATGGACGAGGTCGATCTCGTCCTTGGCAATGAGGAGAAGCTGAAGGCCAATTCCTATCGCGCGCTGCCGGATTTCGGCGTCAACGACAGCGAGAAGGCGCGCGTCAACGACATCTTCTCCGTACGCGAGACCGCCGGCCATATGGTCGATGCCATCGAGGGCAGGGCACGCGCCTTCGTGCAGGTGCAGAATGGCTGCGACCACCGCTGCACCTTCTGCATCATCCCCTATGGCCGCGGCAATTCACGCTCGGTGCCGATGGGCGCCGTGGTCGAACAGGTCAAGCGGCTCACCGGCAACGGCTATGCCGAGATCGTGCTGACCGGCGTCGACATGACCAGTTTCGGCGCCGACCTGCCGGGTGCGCCGAAACTCGGCAGGCTGGTGAAGACCATCCTGCGCCAGGTGCCGGACGTGAAGCGCCTGCGCCTCTCCTCCATCGATTCCATCGAGGCCGACGACGATTTGCTCGACGCCATCGCCACCGAGCCGCGGCTGATGCCGCATCTGCATCTGTCGCTGCAATCCGGCGATGACATGATTTTGAAGCGCATGAAGCGTCGGCATCTGCGCGATCAGTCGATCCGCTTCTGCGAAGACGTGCGCAAGCTGCGCCCTGACGTCGTCTTCGGCGCCGACATCATCGCCGGCTTCCCGACCGAGACGGAGGCGATGTTCGAAAATTCGGCAAAGATCGTCGAGGAATGCGGGCTGACCCACCTGCACGTCTTTCCGTTTTCGCCGCGCGAAGGCACGCCCGCCGCGCGCATGCCGCAGGTCCGCCGCGAAGTGATCAAGCAGAGGGCAGCCCGCCTGCGCGCCGCCGGCGAGACGGCATATCGCCGCCATCTGTCGTCGCTCTCCGGAACGCGCCAGTCGATCCTGATCGAGCGCGACGGGCTCGGCCGCACCGAAGGGTTTACGCTCGCCGCGCTCGCCACCGGCGCGCCGGGCGAGATCGTCGAAGCAACAGTCACCGGTCATGACGGCGCCCGGCTGATCGCGGCTCCGCTTGCCGCCCGTGCCGCCTGAGAAACGCAAGAGATGGCCGGGTTCTTCAAGAAGATATTTTCGTTCGGCAAGAAGGAGGTCGTCGAGGAGCGCGTCGACGAGACCGCCCCGCTGCCGCCGATCAAATGGGATCAGCTCGACACGCTGAAACCGGCGGCCGAGCAGGCCGTTCCGGAATTCCTGAAGCGGGAGGAGACCCAGGCTCAGCCTCCCGTCGAGCCCGCGCCGCCCGAGGAGCCGACACCCAAGCCTGCCCCGGCCATTCCGCCGGTGCCGGAGCCGACCATTCCGCCCGAGCCGGAACCGCTGCCGGAGGAGGAACCGGCACCGGCGCCAGAGCGCCCGGAGCCGCCGGCCCCTGAGAAAATTCCGACACCCCCGGCCATTCCGGAGCCTGCGCCCGAACCGCGGCCGCAGGAGGTACCGCAACCAGCGCCCGCCGAGCCGGAAATTGTCCCGTCGCGCCCGGAGCAGCTGCCGGAACCGGCACCCGCCGAAGTACCGACGCCCGCCGAAGTTCCGGTCGAGACGCCGGCGCCAATCGAGATTCCTGCGACACCGTCTTCCGCGCAGCCTTCACAGGCCGGCGCCGCCCCTCATCCGCCTGCCGGCACCCTCTCCCCGTATAGTGACGGGGAGAAGGAAGAAGTTCCATCGCCAACGCCTCCCTCTCTCCGTCCTTCATGGGGAGAGGGTAAGGGTGAGGGGCGCCAGCCTGTCGAGAACCTGGCACCCAGTGCCGAAACCGCCGCCGAAATCTCGCCGCCAATTCGCCAGCCTGCGCCCATCGAGCCGCAGCCTGTGCGCGCCGAGGTCGCGCCGGAACCTGAGGCAGTTCCCGTCCCGCCGAGGCCTGCGCCTGCCCCCGGAAAGGTAACGGTCGCCAGAAAGGTGGAGCAGAAGGCCGAGCCGCAGAAGGCGCCGGAGCCGGCGCCGCGGCGCTCCTGGTTCCAGCGCATGCGGGACGGGCTTGCCCGCTCCTCGCGCGACTTGTCGGGCAACATTGCCGGCGTCTTCACCAAGCGCAAGCTCGACGATGACACGCTGCAGGACCTGGAGGACGTGCTGATCCGCGCCGATCTCGGGCTGGAGACGGCCTTGCGCGTCACCGATTCGCTGGCCGCCAGCCGCTACGGCAAGGATGTCTCCGACGCCGAGGTCCGCACCGTGATGGCGCAGGAGGTCGAGAAGGTGCTGACCCCCGTCGCCCTGCCGCTGGAACTCGACCTCAGCCACAAACCGCATGTCATCCTGGTGGTCGGCGTCAACGGCACCGGCAAGACCACGACCATCGGCAAGCTGGCGGCCAAACTGACCGATGGCGGCTTGTCGGTGATGCTGGCCGCCGGCGACACCTTCCGAGCCGCCGCCATCGAGCAGCTCAAGATCTGGGGCGAGCGGACGAAATCGCCGGTCATCGCCTCCAAGCTCGGCGCCGATGCCGCCGGCCTCGCCTACGATGCCTTCGAGAAGGCGAAGGAAGCGGGTTCCGACGTGCTGATCATCGACACCGCCGGCCGATTGCAAAACAAGGCCGAGCTGATGGCGGAGCTCGAGAAGATCGTGCGCGTGCTGGGCAAGCTCGATCCGGAAGCGCCGCACACCGTGCTGCAGACGGTCGACGCCACCACCGGCCAGAACGCGCTCAACCAGGTGGAGATCTTCCGCAACATCGCCGGCGTCAACGGCCTGGTGATGACCAAGCTGGACGGCACGGCGCGTGGCGGTATTCTGGTGGCGATCGCGGCAAAACACAGATTGCCGGTCTATTTCATCGGCGTCGGCGAACAGGTCGACGACCTCGAACCGTTCTCGGCAAGCGAATTCGCCAGGGCGATCGCTGGCGTTGCGTAACGGCATGATCCCGGAAGTTGCTTCAACCGGATCGTGCGTAAGAAGGAAGATATGAACCCACCCATTCTCGAACGCGATCCGTCCGACCCGCAGAAAGAGAAGAAGGAAGGCGTCAACCCGCTGCTCAAGCTCGTTCTCGAGCTAGGGCCGCTGCTGGTGTTCTTTTTCGCCAATGCGCGAGGCGAATGGCTGACGCAGAAATTCCCGGCGCTGGCTGAATTCGGCGGCCCGATCTTCGTCGCCACCAGCCTGTTCATGGCCGCCACCGCGATCGCGCTGGTCGCGTCCTGGCTACTCACCCGCACCCTGCCGATCATGCCGATGGTGTCGGGCGTCGTCGTCTTCATCTTCGGCGCGCTGACGCTTTATCTGCAGGACGACATCTTCATCAAGATGAAGCCGACCATCGTCAACACGCTGTTCGGCGGCGTGCTGCTCGGAGGGTTGTTCTTCGGCAGATCGCTGCTTGGCTACGTCTTCGATTCCGCCTTCAGGCTCGATGCCGAGGGCTGGAGAAAACTCACCTTCCGCTGGGGTCTGTTCTTCCTGTTCCTGGCCCTCGTCAACGAGGTGGTGTGGCGGAATTTTTCGACCGATGCCTGGGTTACCTTCAAGGTCTGGGGCATCATGCCGATCACGCTTCTGTTCACCTTCAGCCAGATGCCGCTGATCCTGCGCCATTCGCTGGACGACAAGACCGGCGGCGAAGAGAAGGCCGGCAAGTAAGGCCTGCGAATTGGGGGGAGTGCCATGGAATTCGTCACCACGCGCGAAGAGCTGCGGACGATCTACAAGACGCCGCGTCCGACGGATGGTTCGATCCGCAAAGAATTGAAGGCGCTGGACGGCCATTGCCGCTCCTTCATCGGCAAGAGCCCCTTCGTGCTGATCGGCTCCTCCGACGGCGAAGGCAATGCCGATGTGACGCCGAAAGGCGACAAGCCAGGATTCGCCGCCGTGCTTGACGACAGGACCATCGCCATCCCCGACCGGCCCGGCAACAACCGGCTGGATACGCTGGAGAACATCCTGCTCAACCCGTCGGTCGGGCTGCTGTTCCTCATTCCCGGCATGAACGAGACGCTGCGCGTCAACGGCGACGCCCGCATCACCGTCGACGCGGGTTTGCGCGAACGGCTGGCCGTCGACGGCAAGGAGCCGCAGAGCGTCGTCGTGGTCGCCGTCAAGGCCGCCTACATGCATTGCGCCAAGGCCTTCATGCGCTCCGACTTGTGGAAGCCCGACAGCTGGTACGACCGCGCCACGCTGCCGACGCTCGGTCAGATCCTGCGCGACCAGCTGGCGCTCGCCGATTCGGCCGAGGCGACCGACCGCTGGCTGGACGACGAATACAAGCAGACGATGTGGTAGCGTGCGCGGAAGATTCGTCCGAGCGTCGCCTTGCTGAACCTCCTTGCCATTTCCGGCAGCCTGCGGGCGGCCTCCACCAATTCGGGCCTGGTCGCGGCACTGGCGTGGAACGCGCCAGAGGGCTGCCGCGTCGCCATCCATGAAGGACTCGGCCTGCTGCCGATCTTCAACCCCGACGACGAGGGTGAGCGGACGCCGTCCGAAGCGTCCAGGCTGATCGATGCCGTCACCGCCGCCGACGGCGTCATCATCTCATGCCCGGAATATGCGCATGGCGTGCCGGGCGGCCTGAAGAATGCGCTCGACTGGCTGGTCTCGCGCGATGCCGCCGTCGACAAGCCGGCCATGCTGGTGCACGCCTCGCCGCGCTCGCTCTATGCCCGCGCCGCATTGGCGGAGATCATGCGCACCATGTCCTTCGCGCTTCATGACGGCGGGCTGGAGATCGGGCTGCTCGGCAAGAAGCCAGCTGAGGTGGAGGCCGTCCTGGGGGAGCAGGCGAACGCGTTGGCAATGCGCGATGCGTTGTCCGCTTTCGCGGATTTCATTCGCGCGCGTTAGCGCCTACCCTTTTCTCAGCGTCTCGACATCGGTCTTGCCGACGTACCAGTCGCGGGCGTTGACCTCCTCGAAGACCACCCAGACATCGTCATTGCCGAGCCCGGTGGCGTCCATGATCGCCGCCGTGACTTTTTTGGCGATGTCGGCTTTCTTGCCGGCCGGATCGGCGGCGATCACTTCCTTGACGATGCGGATGTTGACGAATGGCATGACGATCCTCCCTTTAATTCAGCTCAGTAGGTCTTGGCGCCGTTCACCATCAGCCGGACCATGTAGAGCGAGGTGGTGCCGGCAATGTAGAGACAGTTCAGCTTGGCGCCGCCGAACACGCAATTGGCCGTCACCTCGGGCACCTTGACCTTGCCGATCAGCGTTCCGTCCGGATCGTAGCAATGGATGCCATCGGCGGCGCTGGTCCAGATGCGCCCGGCATCGTCGAGCCTGAAGCCGTCGAACAGGCCTGCGGTGCAGTCGGCGAAGACTTTTTCACCCGAGACCTTCTTGCCGCCCTCGCCGACATTGAATACCCGCATATGCGCCGGGTTCTGCGCGCCATGCGTGCGGCCGGTGTCGACGACATAGAGCTTGCTCTCGTCGAGCGAGAAAGCCAGCCCGTTCGGCCTGACCATGTCGGTGATGACAGCCTCGACATCGCCGGTACCGGGATCGACCCGGTAGACATGGCAGGCGCCGATCTCGCTCTCGGCCCTGTCGCCCTCGTAATCGGTGTCGATGCCGTAGGTTGGATCGGTGAACCAGATCGAGCCGTCCGACTTGACCACCACGTCATTGGGCGAATTCAGCCGCTTGCCCTTCCATTTGGCGGCAATGGTGGTGACCGAACCGTCGAACTCGGTGCGGCTGACGCGGCGCCCCGAATGCTCGCAGGTCACCAGCCGGCCCTGCCGGTCGACGGTGTTGCCGTTGGAATTGCCGCATGGCTGCCGAAACACGCTGACGCTGCCGTCGGTCTCGTCGTAACGCATCATGCGGTTGTTCGGGATGTCGGACCAGACGACATAGCGGCCGGCGGGGAACCAGGCCGGCCCTTCCGCCCATCGGCAGCCGGTAAAGAGCTTGTCCACTTGCGCATTGCCGTTGAACAGCCGCGCAAAACGCGGATCGAGAATTTCATAGTCTGCGGCGGCCATTCTTTCCTCCCGGTAACGTTGGCAATCCGGCGGCGATCAAGCCAGCAGGAGATCGATATGGCAAGGTCGGCGGCGATGACATTTCCGCAATTTGTAAGACAAAACGACAGGAACAGGCATTCCCATCATGGGAAGGGCAATGCGCCGGCGCCGGGGGTGGCGTTCAGGCGCCATTAACCGGCTATGCACACAGCGCAATGGTGCATTGCAACATCTTCTTTTTGCGATGCACCATTCCTATGTCATGCTCGGTATCGATCAAGGGAGGAAGAAACCGGCCGCCAAAATGCGGCCCAGAAGGAAACTCGCTATGATCCTCGACAGCCTCTTGACCCGCGCCCGCAGCAGCATCGCCAAGCGCAAGAACTACAACCGCCTCGTCGCTGAAATCGACAGCTTCTCCAGCCGCGATCTGGCCGACATGCGCGCCGACCGCTCGGAAATGCTTTATCAGGTCCACAAGCAGATCTACGGCTAAGCCCACAACAAGCAGATCCGCGCGCTCCGAGACATTGCTCTTCCTCAACGGTGATGACGAGGGCGCGTGAAAACAGAAGCATTTGACGCGTCGGCGAGCAGCGAACGCTTGTCCTTCAATTGTCGACGCGCCCGAAAGCCGGCACCTCGCCGATGACGGTGCGCCGGTCCTTGCCGCAGGCGAAGGACCGTGCTTTCTCGTCGGCAAGCTTGCGCGCCTGATCGTTGGCGGCAGGATTTCCTGTAGCCAGCACCAGTGCGACCGTGCAGCCGTCGCGCGCATCCATTTGCGCGACCTTGGAGACGAGCAGCACGTCGGTGGGTTTCTTCTCGTCTTCCGGATTGCTGATCGAGCGGCGGTGAATGACCGCGAACGGCACCGCCTTGTCGCCGTCGGTCTCGATGCGCCACTCGATCCTGGCGCCTGAGGAATTGAAGCCGGAGAAACTTTCCCAGACCGATGTCATGTCGCCGCCGGGCGGGAAACCATAAAACAGCGATTCGCGCGCATCGTCATAGGCGATCAGCACCGGGTATCCACGATAGCCCGAACAGGTGAGGTCGGCCCAGTCGCCATCGCCGTCCCCGGCCTGCGCATAGGTGACGCAGTCGTTCTTCCAGTCGAGATCGGTGTAGGCGCTCGATATCTCGCCGGCATGCGCTGCCTGGCAGACGCTGGCGAGAACGAGCGGAAGAACCAGGCTGCGCATCGCGGACATCTCCGTTGAAGGTCGCAGCAGCCTATCGCCAAACACTATTTCTTCAAGCTCGCCTCGATCAGCAGATCGGCGTTTATGGCTACCGACGCTGCCGGGCCGCCGGCGCCGAACAACTGGCCGCTGATATAGGCGCCTTCGATCAGAAGCAGCAGACCATCGCCCAGCGTGTCGGCGTCGGCGGCATCCATCGCGGCGGCCATGGCGCGCAGGCGGCGGCGCAGTTCCTGCTTGTTGTCCTCGCTCACCACGCGCGCCGGATGGCCGCGCTCGGGATATTCTACGGCCGCATTGGTCATGCCGCAGCCGCGATAGTCAGGCTTCTGCGTGCGCTTGCCGACGCGGGTCAGGAAGGCTCGGATTTGCGCGCGCGGATCGCCGGGATAGGCGTCCACCGCCTCGTCGAAGCGTTCCCAGAATTCGAGATCGTATTGGCGCAGATAAGAGGCGGCCAATTCGTCCTTGGAGGGGAAGCTGCGATAGAGGCTGGGCTTCGTGACCCCGGCGCGCCTGACGATCTCGTCGACGCCGATTGCCCTGATGCCTCGCCTGTAGAACAGGTCGCGCGCCACGCCGAGTATCTTTTCCGCCGCCTTTGGCGGAGCCGATGCGTGAGCGCTGCTGATGGACGGTTCAATTTTATTGTCTGGTGGCATTCGCGGTCTCGGTTGACACTGTTACCGATCGGTACGTATACATGTTCCACCCTGCAACGTACCGGTCAGTAACATGCTAGCTCAATCCCGTCCGTTTGGCCAGCGCTACGCTTTCGTCGTGGTCGCCGTCATCTTTCTCTGCCTGCTGATCGCGGCCGGCCTGCGCTCCGCGCCAGCCGTCATGATGCTGCCGCTGGAGGAAAGTTTTGGCTGGCGGCGCGACGTGGTGTCGCTGGCTGCCGCGGTCGGCATCTTCCTCTACGGCCTGACCGGACCGTTTGCCGCTGCGCTGATGGAGCGGATCGGGCTGCGGCGCACGCTGCTTGCCGCGCTTGTCGTGATGTCGGCCTCCACCGCGCTCAGCCTGCTGATGACCAAGCCATGGCATCTGCTGATCACCTGGGGCGTGTTTTCCGGCGTCGGCTCCGGCGCGGTCGCCACCGTGCTCGGCGCCACCATCGTCAACCGCTGGTTCAAGACCAACCGCGGTCTCGTCATGGGCTTGATGTCGGCCTCCAGCGCCACCGGTCTGCTGGTCTTCCTGCCGCTGCTGGCCTCGCTGGCGCAATCAGGCGGCTGGAAGCCGGTCGTCACCGCCATCTCCGTCGCAACGGCCTGTCTGGTGCCGCTGGTGCTGCTGCTGGTGCCGGAACGCCCGGCATCGATCGGCATGGTGCGCTACGGCGCGGAAGCCGACGACGTGCCGCCGGTACCGCCGGCGGCACAAGGCAATTTCCTGACCCACACGCTGACCACGCTGCGCCGCGCCGCCGGCACGCGCGTCTTCTGGTACCTGTTCGCCACCTTCTTCGTCTGCGGTTTCACCACCAACGGGCTGGTCGGCACGCATCTCATCGCATTTTGCGGCGATATGGGCATCAACGAGGTGCAGGCGGCTGGCCTGTTGTCGATGATGGGCATTTTCGACCTGATCGGCACCACGCTGTCGGGCTGGCTCACCGACCGTTTCGATCCGCGCAAGCTGCTCGGCGTCTATTATGCGATCCGCGGCCTTTCGCTGATCTATCTGCCCTATTCCGGCTTTTCGGCGACCAGTCTGATCATCTTCGCCGTGCTTTACGGTCTCGACTGGATCGCCACCGTGCCGCCGACGCTGCGGCTCGCCAATGAAGCCTTCGGCGACCGCAGCGGCCCGATCGTGTTCGGCTGGATCGTCGCGGGCCATCAGGTGGGCGCGGCAACCGCCGCCTTCTTCGGCGGCACCATGCGCGAACTGCAAGGCAATTACGAACTGGCCTTCCTGATCGCCGGCATGACCGCGATTGCCGCCGCCTGTATCTCGCTCCTGATCAACACCAGCCGGCCGGCGTTCGACCCGGAGCCGCAGGCGGCGTAGTGCGCCTTCGGACGAGAGGCCGTCGGTCAGATTGGCGATCTTTCAATAAGGGGGAGATCGGCAGCTTCGCCAACGGCGCGCAGCCGATCAGTCGGGATAGCAGACTATCGGAACGTTGGGCCAAACCGCGCTATCGCAGTTGGCGCTTTGCTGCCTTTGCTTGAAGGCCGCGCTGACCGGCCCCGTCACCACCGGATCGACGCCATCGGGCGCATCCGCAAAGACCTGTTCGGCGCTCGGGATATCGCTCGGCAGAGCGGGCCGCGCTTCCTTGAGCGTCGCCGCGGATTGAGCGGCGCCGGCAGCCAGCAGCACGGCGAAAGCCGCAGTTGCGAGAATCGGCCGAAATTTGACGACTGCGTTGGTCATGGTGTTCGAACTGCCCGGGCCCGCAAAAGGTTCCCGCCTTGGTTAACAAAACCATTTCACATGGCGATGCTTAAGATTTGATGATTATTTGGTGTCGCGCTTCCTCTTTCGCAAATGCGAAAAACCCTGTATGAGCCGCGCAACACGAAAGAGGCGGCGCCTTTTGGCCTGCTGCCTGCAACGCTCCCGAGACCAGATCATGAACCTCCGCAATATCGCGATCATCGCGCACGTCGACCATGGAAAGACCACCCTTGTCGACCAGCTTCTGAAACAATCCGGCGCCTTCCGCGACAATCAGCGCGTCGCCGAACGCGCCATGGATTCCAACGACCTCGAAAAGGAACGCGGCATCACCATCCTGGCCAAGGCGACCTCGGTCGACTGGAAGGGTACCCGCGTCAACATCGTCGACACCCCCGGCCACGCCGATTTCGGCGGCGAGGTCGAGCGCATCCTGTCGATGGTGGATTCGGCGATCGTGCTGGTCGACGCCGCCGAAGGCCCGATGCCGCAGACCAAGTTCGTCGTCGGCAAGGCGCTCAAGGTCGGCTTGAAGCCCATCGTCGTCATCAACAAGATCGACCGGCCGGACGCCCGCCATGTCGAGGTGGTCAACGAGGTGTTCGACCTGTTTGCCGCGCTCGACGCCACCGACGAGCAGCTCGACTTCCCGATCCTTTATGGTTCGGGGCGCGACGGCTGGGTCTCGGAAAATCCGGAAGGTCCCAAGGACCAGGGCCTGTCGCCGCTGTTCGACCTCGTCCTCAAGCATGTGCCCGCGCCGACCGTGCATCCCGGCCCGTTCCGCATGATCGGCACTATCCTGGAAGCCAATCCGTTCCTCGGCCGTATCATCACCGGCCGCATCGAGAGCGGAACGCTGAAGGCCAACCAGGCGGTCAAGGTGCTGCATCATGACGGTACCCAGATCGAAACCGGCCGCATTTCCAAGATACTGGCCTTCCGCGGCCTCGAGCGCCAGCCGATCGAGGAAGCGCAGGCGGGCGACATCGTCGCCATTGCCGGCCTGTCCAAAGGCACCGTCGCCGACACGTTCTGCGACCTGAGCGTGAGCGAGCCGCTGCACGCGCAGCCGATCGATCCGCCGACCGTGACCATGTCTTTCCTCGTCAACGATTCGCCGCTGGCCGGCACGGAAGGCGACAAGGTGACCAGCCGCGTCATCCGCGACCGCCTGCTGCGCGAAGCCGAGGGCAATGTCGCGCTCAAGATCGAGGAATCGCCTGACAAGGATTCCTTCTTCGTGTCGGGCCGTGGCGAATTGCAGCTTGCCGTGCTGATCGAGACCATGCGCCGCGAGGGCTTTGAAATCGCCGTGTCGCGGCCGCGCGTGGTCATGCAGAAGGGCGAGAACGGCGAATTGCTGGAGCCGGTCGAGGAAGTCGTCATCGACGTCGACGAGGAGCATGCCGGCGTCGTCGTGCAGAAAATGTCCGAGCGCAAGGCCGAGATGGTCGAATTGCGCCCCTCCGGCGGCAACCGCCAGCGCCTCGTCTTCCACGCGCCGACGCGCGGCCTGATCGGCTACCAGTCGGAACTCTTGACCGACACGCGCGGCACCGCCGTGATGAACCGGCTGTTCCATGCCTATGAGCCCTATAAGGGCGAACTGCCCGGCCGCACCAACGGCGTGCTGATCTCCAACGAGCAGGGCGAGTCCGTCGCCTACGCCATGTGGAACCTGGAGGATCGTGGCCCGATGGTCATCGATCCGGGCGTCAAGGTCTATCAGGGCATGATCATCGGCATCCACTCCCGCGACAACGACCTGGAAGTGAACGTGCTGAAGGGCAAGAAGCTGACCAACATCCGCGCCGCCGGCAAGGACGAGGCGGTCAAGCTGACACCGCCGATCCGCATGACGTTGGAGCGCGCGCTGGCCTGGATCCAGGACGACGAGCTGGTCGAGGTGACACCGAAGACCATCCGCCTGCGCAAGCTTTATCTGGATCCCAACGAGCGCAAGCGCTTCGAGAAATCGTCCAAGGCCGTCGGCGCCGCGTAATTTCTGCTTTCTGATCGTATCCGGGAGGGGCGGAGCACCAGGTGCTTCGCCCTCTGCCGTTCATCCCCTGGCGGCAGATATGATGGCCTGCCGGTCGGGTTCGCCGGCCAGATCGACGCGGACCGTCGTCCCGTCGCGTGCCGGCTTGCGCAAAGCCTTGGCCCCGTCGCAATCGACAACCAACAGGCCTTTCTCCTCCAGGGCTTGAAGTCGCGACCGTGAGATGCCGAGTTCGTTGGCGAGCAAACGATCGAGCCGCAGCGATATCGGGATTTCGAGCCCCAGCCGGAGCTCCAGCACGCTTGCAGCTTCGCTTGTCCCGCCAAGCGCCGTCTTGTGCACGTCGACGTCGGGAAACTCCTCGACACGCCACACCTGGCCGCGCAGTGCGGTCACATCGAATGCATGGCGCCGGGCAAGTGCTGCATCGTTGCTCTCCAGCGCCCGCAGCAGCGCCGGCTCGATGTCGCGGCGGTTGCGGCGCTCAAAAATGCCGAAATTCCAGGAATTGTCGCAGTTGATACAACGATAGATCAGCCAGACGTCAATGCGCTTGCCGTTGGCGTTGACGCGGAACTTTCCGCTGCTGCGATAGGCTTTGACGCCGCCGCAGCGATTGCAGGTGATCAGGGGACGTGGTGCGGTTTGAGGCGCGACCGTCCAGCGGATGCGCAGAATAGAAGACATGCCGATATGCCCTTCCCGTCGGGAAGTTCATCAGGTCGGCAATGTCGAGATGCCCAGGCGGGCGCGGCGTGGCGGTAGGCTGCGGTTCTTGGGATCAGGCGTCGCGGCGCATGCGACAGCGGTTCAGCAGTGCCAAACCGGTCTCGAACCGCCGCCCAGAGGAACACATGAAATGGAAAAAGGCACCGTTGTGGCGGCGCCATGCATTGTGTCGGGGGAGTTGACGAGACCGGCGGTTACGTAGGCAAAGTGAAGCTCGAAATTGTTTCGCGGCGATCTATCTAGCCGCGAGATGCCGGGCCGGCAAGCATGTTGATGCTACCGAAGCTCGATCGCTTGCGCTAATGTCTGGCATTGCTAATGTCTGGCATTGAAGGTTTTCAAGCCGAGATCCTCGCCATGCACCTCACCTCGCTCCTGATCTTCGCCGCCGCGCTCTTCGTGGCCGCCGGTTCGCCGGGTCCTTCGATCGCGGCACTCGTCGCCCGCGTCATCGCCAAGGGATTTCGCGACGTGTTCCCGTTCCTGCTCGCCATGTGGATCGGCGAGGGCATCTGGCTGTCGCTGGCCGTGTTCGGGCTGGCGGTGGTGGCGCAGACTTTCCATTTCGCTTTCGTCATCGTCAAATGGGTCGGCGTCGCCTATCTCGCTTACCTCGCCTGGAAGATGTGGACCGCGCCTGTCGAAGCGAAAGAAGGCGAGATGCCGCGCGAGGACTCGCCCGGCAAACTGTTCTTCGCCGGCATGGCCGTGACGCTCGGCAACCCCAAGATCATGATGTTCTACCTGGCCTTGCTGCCGACCATCATCGACCTTGCTTCGGTGACGGTGGTTGGCTGGATCGAGCTGACGGCGACCATGGCGGTGGTGCTTGTTATCATCGACCTTGCCTGGGTGCTTGCCGCCGCCCAGGCGCGCAAGCTCCTGAAGAGCAAGCGCGCCATGAGAATTGCCAACCGCGTCAGCGCCACCACCATGGCCGGTGCAGCCGCGGCGATCGCGGCGCGCTCGTGACCGTCACATCATTTCGACGATCGGCGCGATCTCGACGCTGAAGGCCGGTTTCATCAGGATCGGGCAATCCCTGGCCTTGGCGACGGCATCGTCGATGTCCCTGGCTTCCACGATCGTGTAGCCGGCGGTCGGGTTGCTGCCGCCATTGTTCTCGACCTTGCCGTCGGGCAGCACCGTCTTCGACATGCCGACCGGATTGCCGCCGTCGACCACGGCCGAGCCGAGCTTGCCGTACCAGCCGTTCCAGGCATCCATCGCGGCTTTGCGTTCGGCCTCCTCGGTCGGCATCTTGCCGGAGCCGTGATAGACATAGAGAAATTTCGCCATGTTCTCCTCCCTTGTCGGCGGCATCGAACCGGCATGCGGTCATGCCGCCCGGCGATCATCGGACCAAACCGGCAAACAAGCAATGAGAATGAGAGGTGGCTAATATATGAGCAGGTAGCCTGCTCGTCACCTTGCCATGGCGTGGTACTCGGAGTTCGGGCGCATATCGATTGCCGCCGCCACCCGGTTCGACATGTTGAAGAAGGCGGCCGTGGAGGCGATGTCCCAGATGTCGCGATCGGTGAAGCCGGCCATACGCAGGGCCGCGCGGTCGGCTTCGACGATCTTGGCCGGCTCCTCTGTCAGCTTGACCGCGAATTCCAGCATCGCGACCTGCTTCGATGAAAGATCGGCGGCGCGGAAATTCATTACCATCATCTCGCCGAGCGAAGGGTCGCCCGACAGCTGCCGCACGGCGGCGCCATGCGCCGTCAAGCAGTAGTAGCAATGGTTGATGGAGGAGACAGCGACCGCGATCATCTCGCGCTCCAGCTTCGACAGGCCTGAATCACCCAGCATCAGATCATTGTACATATCGGTGAAGGCACGCAGCTTCTTGTCGTCGAAGGCATAGGCGCGCAACACGTTGGGGACCAGGCCGAGCTTCTCCTCGCATTTGGCGAAATAGGTCCTGGTCGCATCGCTCAGCTCAGCGGCGGCGAGATCGAGCGCGGTGATCTTGTCGGTCATGGGCATTCCTCCTCTTTTGTCGCCGGCTGCCGCCGAATTGCGATAATTCTTGGCAAGCCGTCAAACCTTTGTCGCCAAATAGCGGTCATCTGCTACATAGTCCGCAAAAGCATACGACGGGAGGAAAGAAGCGTCATGGCCAGCGTGAAATCGGCGAGCAGGTCGAAGAAGAAAGCCACGGCGATGCCGAAGACGCAGGAAAGGCCAGCCAGGCTTGCCGACTACCTGCTCGCCCGCGCGCCGGCGGAAGACATTGCCGCCTATGAGGTGGCGGACCTCGAACGCGCCGCGGATCTCGCCGGCCGCGCGGTCGCCGGTCACAAGAAGGGCGCGTGCGCCGTCGCCGTCGATACCGATTCCGGCGTCGTTCGCGAGGGCCGACCCGTCACGATCGTCACCGTCGTCAACGACAATATGCCTTTCCTGTTCGATTCCATACTCGGCGAGATCACCGAGAGTGCCGGCGAGCCGACCCTGGTCACCCACCCCGTCATCACCGTCCGCCATGGCAAGGACGGCGTCGAGGAAATTCTCGGCGACGGCAATTTCGCCAGGGACGACGGCAGCCACGACCGGCTGAGCGTCATTCACGTCCATATTCCCCGGCTGACCCCGGAGCAGGCGAACGGCTTGGCCGAGCGGCTGCGCAAGATACTCGGCCAGGTCCATTCAGCCGTCAGCGACTGGAAGCCGATGCTGGCCCGCCTCGACCAGGCGATCTCGGAATTCCGCTATTCGGCGGTACCCCTGGACAAGAAGAGCGTGGCCGAGGCGATCGCCTTCCTGGAGTGGCTGCGCGACGACAATTTCACTTTCCTCGGCATGCGCGAATTCACATATATCGGCGGCGAGGAAAGCGGCACGCTGGAGCGTGCCGACAAGCCTGGCCTGGGCATATTGTCCGACCTGGACGTGCTGGTGCTGCGGCGCGGCACCGAAGCGGTGACGACAACGCCGGAGATCCGAGCCTTCCTGCATGGGCCGGAGCCGCTGATCGTCACCAAGGCCAATGCCAAGTCTTCCGTGCACCGGCGCATCTATCTCGATTATATCGGCATCAAGACCTACACCGCCAAGGGCGCTCTGGCGGGCGAACTGCGCATTGTCGGCCTGTTCACATCGACCGCCTACACGCGCTCGGTGATGAAGATCCCCTATCTCAGGTCGAAGGCCGAAACCGTCATCGCCAAATCCGGTTTCGACCGGCACGACCACTCCGGCAAGGCGCTAATCAACGTGCTGGAGAGCTATCCGCGCGACGAGCTGTTCCAGGTACCGGTGCCGATCCTGAGGAAGCATGCCGCGGCCATTCTGGGCCTCGTCGAGAGGCCGCGCGTGCGGGCACTTGTGCGCGCCGACCAGTTCGACCGCTTCGTCTCCATCCTCGTCTTCGTGCCGCGCGACCGTTACGACAGCGTCGTGCGCGAGAAGGTCGGCACCTACCTCAAGACGGTGTTCGAAGGCCGACTGTCGGCCTACTACCCGGCCTTCCCGGAAGGCGGGCTGGCGCGCGTGCATTTCATCATCGGCCGCTCCGGCGGCAAGACGCCGAAGGTCGAACAGGCAACGATCGAGGCGGCGATCCGCGACATCGTGCGCACCTGGGAGGACGCCCTTTCCGAGGCGGCGGAAACCAGCGGCAGCGACCCGGCGCTGAAGAGGATCGCGGCACGATTTCCGGAAAGCTACCGGGACTCCTTCAGCGCCGGTGTGGCGCTGGTCGATGCCGGGCGTATCGCCAAGATCAGCGCCAGCAATCCGATCGCCATCGATTACTATCGCCATGCCGAGCAGAAGCCGCACCAGGCGGCGCTGAAAATCTATCACCATGGCAGCCCCGTGGCGCTGTCGCGGCGCGTTCCGGTGCTGGAAAATATCGGCTTCCGCGTCATCAGCGAGCGCACCTTCGAGGTCGGCGACGACAAGGCCGGCAATAGGGATCAGCCCGGCATGATCAATAGTGATCAGCCCGGCACCGTCTTCATCCACGACATGGAGCTGGAGAACAGCTACGGAAAGCCGATCGACCTCAGCAATGGCGGCGCGCTGTTCGAGGACGCGTTCCTGTCGGTGTGGCGCGGCGACGTCGACAATGACGGCTACAACGGCCTTGCCCAGACCGCCGGCCTGTGGTCGGGCGAAATCACCATCCTGCGCGCCTATGGGCGGTATTTGCAGCAGGCCGGAATTCCGCAGAGCCAGGATTTCATCGCCGCGGCCCTCAACCGCTATCCCGAGATCGCACGCGGCCTGCACGCGCTGTTCATCGCCCGGCTCGGCCCGACAGCCGAGACGGAAGGCGTGGTGGCGGCAAAGCATCTCAAGGCCAAGATCAGGGACGCGCTGGAAGACGTTCCCAACATCGACGACGACGCCATCATCCGCCGCTACCTCAATCTCATCGAAGCCTCGCTGCGCACCAATCATTTCGTTGCCGATACGAAAGCCAAGGGCCAGTCGCTGGCGATCAAACTCGATTCGCGTTCGGTCGACGGATTGCCCGAGCCGCGACCGTGGCGGGAAATCTTCGTCTACGGCTCTGAGGTCGAGGGCGTGCATCTGCGCTTCGGTCCGGTGGCGCGCGGCGGCCTGCGCTGGTCGGACCGCGCCCAGGATTACCGCACCGAGGTGCTCGGCCTGGTCAAGGCACAGCAGGTCAAGAACGCGGTCATCGTGCCGGTCGGCGCCAAGGGCGGGTTCTATCCGAAGAAGCTGCCGATGAGCGCCGGCCGCGACGCCATCTTCGAAGCCGGCACATCGGCCTACAAGAACTTCGTTTCCAGCCTTTTGTCGATCACCGACAATATCGGCCTCGACGGCGTCATCCCGCCGGCCGGCGTTGTCAGGCGCGACCAGGACGATCCCTATTTCGTCGTTGCCGCCGACAAGGGCACGGCAACTTTCTCGGACACCGCCAACGCCATCAGTGAAAGCCATGGCTTCTGGCTTGACGATGCCTTCGCCAGCGGCGGTTCGGCCGGGTACGACCACAAGAAGATGGGCATCACCGCCAAGGGCGCGTGGGAGGCGGTCAAGCGGCATTTCCGCGAGATGAACCGCGACATCCAGACCACGCCCTTCTCCGTCGTCGGGGTGGGTGACATGTCGGGCGACGTGTTCGGCAACGGCATGCTGTTGTCACCGAAGACAAGGCTGATCGCAGCCTTCGACCACCGCGACATCTTCATCGATCCCGATCCCGACATGGCGGCATCGATGGCCGAGCGCCAGCGCATGTTCGCTCTTCCCCGTTCGAGCTGGCAGGACTACGACAAGAGCAAGCTCTCCGAGGGCGGCGTCATCGTCTCGCGCGGCCAGAAATCGATCACCTTGCCGGCCGCCGCTGCTGCTGCGATCGGCCTCAACAAGACGACCGCCACGCCGGTCGAGATCATGAGCGCCATCCTCAAGGCGCCCGTCGACCTCTTGTGGTTCGGCGGCATCGGCACGTATTTGCGGGCCTCGACCGAGACCAACGCCGAGGTCGGTGATCGCGCCAACGACGCCGTCCGCATCACCGCGCTCGACATGCGCGCCAAGGTGATCGGCGAGGGCGCCAATCTCGGGGTGACGCAGCGCGCGCGCATCGAATTCGGCATGAATGGCGGGCGTTGCAATTCCGACGCCATCGACAATTCGGGCGGGGTCAACTGTTCCGATGTCGAGGTCAATATCAAGATCGCGCTGGCGTCCGCCATGCGCAAAGGGTCGTTGACCCGGCCTGCGCGCGACAAGCTTCTCGCCGAGATGACCGGCGAGGTCGGCGAGCTGGTCCTGTCCAACAACTACCAGCAGACGCTGGCGCTCTCCATCGCCCGCAAGCGCGGCCTCGCCGACATCGCCCACCAGGCCCGCTTCATGTCGGCGCTGGAAGCGCGCGGCCTGCTCGACCGCACGGTCGAGACGTTGCCTTCGCCGGCGGCCCTTGCCGAGCGCGAGGCGCGCGGCGAGCCGCTGACCAGGGCCGAGCTCGGCGTGCTGCTCGCCTATGCCAAGATCGTGCTGTTTTCCGACATCGTCGCAAGCGACGTGCCTGACGAGCCGCATTTCGACCGCGACCTGATGGGCTATTTCCCCGACCGGATGGCGAAGAAATATGCCGCCGAGATACACGGCCATCGCCTGCGCCGCGAGATCATCGCCCGCGTCGTCGCCAATGAGCTGGTCAACCGCGGCGGTCCCTCCTTCGTCAACCGGTTGCGGGAAGCGACGGGGCGCACCGCCGCCGACGTGGTGCGCACCTTCGCCGTGGTGCGCGACGGCTTTGCCTTGCCGGCGCTTTACCGCGAGATCGACGCGCTCGACAATCAGATCGACGGCCAGATGCAGCTCGATCTCTACCAGGCGGTCAGCCGGCTGATCTACGTGACCAGCGGCTGGTACTTGAAGAACGACGCCGGCACGGCGCCGCTTGCCCAGCGCATCGCCGAATTGCAGGAGGCCCGCAAGGCGCTGGAGCCGAAACTCGTTTCGCTGCTCCCCGATTATTCGCGCGAACGGATCGACGAGAAGCGGCATGGACTGTTCAAGGCCGGGGCGCCGGACAGGCTGGCAGCGCAACTGGCGCTGGCCGATGTGGCGGAGCTGATCCCCGACATCGCGCTGACGGCGCGAACGGCAGGCGCCGACATCGTCGCCGCGGCGAAGGCCTTCTTCGCGGTCAGCGACGCCTTCCGTATCCCGCGCGTCGAGGAGGCGGCCCGCTCCATCACACCGGCGGACTATTACGACCAGCTCGCCCTGTCGCGCGCCACCGACACGATCGGGACCGCGCGGCGCGGCATCGCGGTGGCGGCACTCGTGAACCACGCCGGGGCAGCCGACCCGGTGGCGGCGTGGCTGGAGGCCGGCGGGGAGAGGATCGGCCGCACCCGCGAACGGCTGCAGGCGCTGACCGAGGGCGGCGACATCACCGTGTCGCGGCTGTCGGTGGCATCGGGCCTGATGAGCGATCTGACGGGGATGTGAGCCATAGCTTGGTAGGTCGGCGGCGCCCCTCATCCGCCTGCCGGCACCTTCTCCCCGTAAGGACGGGGAGAAGGGAGCTTGCCGTATCGCCGGCACCCTTCTACGGAGTTGGCCGGTGGCGAAAGTCGCGAATGAGCGTCTTTCTCCCCGTTCTATACGGGGAGAAATGCCCGGCACGGCAATGAGGGGCGGCGCGACTCGTGTTCGTTTGCATGACCAGCGGAAAACATGCAGACATGGGGTGAACCGCCCAACGAAACGAAGGCGACCGGAGGGGACATGGCCGAAGTAGCAGTGCAGCGGGCGTCCGGGCGCGGCATCTGGGGGTGGATGTTGTTCGACTGGGCGGCGCAGCCCTTCTTCACGGTCGTCACCACCTTCATCTTCGGCCCCTATTTCGTTTCGCGCATGGCCAGCGATCCGACCACCGGCCAGGCCGTCTGGGGCTACGGCATCGCCGCGGCCGGACTGGTCATCGCCGTGCTATCGCCGATCCTCGGTTCGATCGCCGACCAGACCGGGCCGCGCAAGCCGTGGATCGCCTTCTTCGCGGCGATCAAGATCGCCAGCCTGGCGCTGCTGTGGCTCGCCGCGCCCGGCTCGAACCTGTTCCTGATCGTGGCATTGTTCTCGCTGGCCTCGGTGGCGGCTGAATTCTCCACCGTCTTCAACGATTCCATGATGCCGCGCCTGGTGCCGAAGAGCGAGATCGGCCGCATCTCCAACATGGCCTGGGGGCTTGGCTATCTCGGCGGTATGATCGCGCTGATCTTCGTCGTGCTGTTCCTGGCCGGATCGCAGGAGACCGGCAAGACCATCATCGGCCTCGACCCGCTGTTCGGGCTGGACCCGAAGCTCGGCGAGGATGCCCGCGCCACCGGGCCGCTGTCGGCCGGCTGGTATTTCCTGTTCATCCTGCCGATGTTCCTCTTCACTCCCGATGCCATCAAAGGCATCCCGATCAAGCCTGCGGTGCGCGAAGGCCTGTCGGAGCTGAAGTCGACCTTGGTCGAGGTGCGCAGGCGCGGCGGCATCTTCCGCTTCCTCGTCGCCCGCATGATCTATCAGGACGGCGTCAATGCGCTGCTGGCGCTCGGCGGCACCTTCGCGGCCGGCATGTTCCAGTGGTCGATCACCGAGATCGGCATGTTCGGCATCATCCTCAACGTCGTCGCCATCTTCGGCTGCTGGATCGCTGCGCGGCTCGACACCGCGCTCGGCTCCAAGGCGGTGGTGATGATCGCGCTGGTCATGCTTTCGGTCGCCACCATCGGCGTCGTCTCGACCGGCCCCGGCTTCACGCTGCTCGGGCTTATCCAGCTCTCGACCACCGATTCCGGGGGCCTGTTCGGCACCGCCGCGGAAAAGGCCTACATCCTCTATGGATTGCTGATCGGGCTCGCCTTCGGGCCGGTGCAGGCGTCATCGCGGTCCTATATGGCGCGCAGCGTTACGGCGTCGGAATCCGGCCGCTATTTCGGCATCTATGCGCTGGCCGGGCGCGCGACCAGTTTCCTGGCGCCGTTCCTGGTGGCGACCATCACGGCGGTGAGCGATTCGGCGCGGCTCGGCATGGCGGTTATCATCCTGTTCCTGGCCATAGGCATGGCGATCCTGATCAGGACGCCGTATCCGGCGGACCGGGCGGCGGAGTGATTTACCCTCCCCCTTGTGGGGAGGGTCGATCCGCGAAGCGGAGCGGGGTGGGGGACGGCGCTGGCCCCACCCCGTCTCACGAGCTTTGCTTCGCAAACATCGCTCGCCGACCCTCCCCACAAGGGGGAGGGTGAGGCGCTCAATGTCTGAAGTGTCTCACGCCCGTGAACACCATGGCGATGCCATGCTCGTCGGCGGCGGCAACCACATCGTCGTCGCGCATCGAGCCGCCGGGCTGGATCACCGCCGTGGCGCCGGCCTCGATGGCCGACAGCAGGCCGTCGGCGAAGGGGAAGAAGGCGTCGGAGGCGACGACAGAGCCTTTGGTCAGCGGCTCGGCCCAGCCCGCCGCTTCCGCAGCGTCGAGTGCCTTGCGGGCAGCGATGCGCGAGGAATCGACGCGGCTCATCTGCCCGGCGCCGATGCCTACCGTGGCGCTGTCCCTTGCGTAGACGATGGCGTTCGACTTGACGTGCTTGGCGACGCGGAAGGCGAATTTCAGGTCGGCCAGTTCGGCCGGCGTCGGCGCCCGTTTCGTCACCACCTTCAGTTCGAGGTCGTCGACGACGGCGTTGTCCCTGCCCTGCACCAGCAGGCCGCCGGCGACGGATTTGACGGTTGTGCCGATCGCGCGCGGATCCGGCAGGCCGCCCGCGACCAGCAGGCGCAGGTTCTTCTTCGCGGCCACGATCGCTGCCGCCTCGTCGGTGGCGCCGGGCGCGATAATGACCTCGGTGAAGGTCTTCACGATCTCTTCGGCGGCCTCGGCGTCAAGGATGCGATTGACAGCGACAATGCCGCCATAGGCCGAGACCGGGTCGCAGGCCAGCGCCCTGGCGTAGGCCGCCTTCAGCGTCGAACCCTCGGCGACGCCGCACGGGTTGGCATGCTTGATGATGGCGACGGCGGCCGAGCGCGCCGGGTCGAACTCGCCGGCCAGCTCGAAGGCGGCGTCGGTATCGTTGATGTTGTTGTAGGAAAGCTGCTTGCCCTGGAGCTGGCGCGCGGTGGCCACGCCCGGCCGCTTGTCGCCATTGACATAGAAGCCGGCGCCCTGGTGCGGGTTCTCGCCATAGCGCATCACGGTCTCCAGCCTGCCGCCGAAGGTGCGCCAGGTCGGGTGCTCGATCTCCAGCGCCTCGGCGAACCAGCCCGAGATTGCCGCGTCGTAGCTGGCGGTGCGGGCAAAAGCCTTGGCCGCGAGCTTCTTGCGGAAATCCAGCGAAAGCGAGCCGATATTCATCTCCAGCGCATTGAGCACGGAGGCATAGTCGCCGGGATCGGTGACGATGGCGACATAGGCGTGGTTCTTGGCCGAGGCGCGGATCATCGCCGGGCCGCCAATGTCGATGTTCTCGACGATCGCCGCGTAGTCGGCGCCGGAGCGGCGGACTTCCTCGAACGGATAGAGATTGCAGACGACCAGGTCGATCGGCTCGATGCCATATTTGTGCATCGCCGCGGCGTGATCGGGATCATCGCGAACGCCGAGCAGGGCGCCATGCACCGACGGGTGCAGGGTCTTGACGCGGCCATCCATGATCTCGGGAAAGCCGGTGAGCTCGGAGACGTCGCGGACCGCCAGGCCCGCATCGGCGATCGCTTTTGCCGTGCCGCCGGTCGACACCAGCTCGACGCCGGAAGCGGCGAGCGCCCTGGCGAGATCGATGAGGCCGGTCTTGTCGAAGACGGAGAGCAGCGCGCGACGCACGGGAACGAGGTCGGGAGCGGGAATGTTCTTGGCGGCGACGGCCATGGGCGTGCTTTCACGGCTGGAGGGGCAGGCCCGCGCCGTATCATATGAGATCAGGAAATCAAGGCGCAAGCTCGGTCAGCGCAGGCGCGGTCAGTTGTTTTCGGGATAGCCGGCGATAGAGGTGCGGGTGAGCTGCCAGTGGACTTCGGCGATGTCGGACGGCTTGAAGGCAAGCACGATCTGCCGGCTTCGGCGCGGGCCGCCGAGACCGGCGAAGTAGATCGATTCCTCGACCTCCGGCACCATCTCGGTGCAGGTGAACACCCAGCTGTCGGCCTGCTCGGCGGTCAGCACCAGGCGGTCATGCTCGTCCTGCAAAAGGTTGATGTCGGGATGGACGTGGAAGCGCACGGTGACGAAATCGCGGCCATTGTTGCGGATCGCCGCACCTCCAGGACGCTGGAAGCGGTCCCTGCCGGTCAGCACATTGCCGTTCGAGGACAGTTTCAGCTCGCGCTCGTGCAGGAAACCGAAGCGCTGGATATAGCCGTCATGGCGGGCGATGAAGCCTTGAACGCCCTTCTGGTCGATACGCTTGCACTGCACATGCTGCGGGCCGCCGATCAAAGGCGACCCCAGAAGATCGTTGATGCGCAGCGAATGGCTGAACCGCGCCGACGAGGTGTCGTTGATGGTGGCGGTCGAATGCGCGGCGGTGGCGCGGGCCAGGGGCCGGAATTCGGCGGCGCCATAGGTGTCGATGCCGGCATTGACGATGTAATGCTGGCGGCCCGACGACAGCTCGAACGCAAGGCAGCTGGCATGGGCGGCATTGGAGACGTGGACGGGCGGCGGCAGGCCGGTGTCGGCGATGACGGTGACGCCACCCATGGACAGCCGCTCATAGCCCGAATGCGGTGCGTGCAGCAACGGCGAGCCGGCGGTGTCGTCGTGGCGCAGGATGCTGGCGATGCGGTCATGGATGGTGGCGCCCATGCCGTTGAAGCGGGCGAGGCTGCCGTCCTGGTGGCGAAAGAAGCGCAGCGCCGGCAGCATCCTGTCGATGGCGCCGATCAGGGCCTGTGGCGGCGCTTCCGCCTGGTTGGCGTAGGTCTGCCGCAGCGGCAAAAGGTCGGCGAGGATTTCCAGCACCGCCATTGGGTTGCGCGAGATGTGGCCGCCATCAGGAAGGATCTGGCGGTCCAGTTCCTCGGCGAGATTGCGGGTGGCGCCGCGCAGCGCCGATGCGGGCGCCGGCAGCGACAGGGCGGCGAAGGCGAGGGCGATGCGGGCGCGCAGCCTGTCCTTGCCGTCAGGCATTTCGCGTGCCATCGACCTGAGGTAGCGGATCTGGACGGCCAGCGATTTCAGGAAGGCGCGGTAGAACGGGAATTCAGCGCCTTGCAGCACGATCGAGGAATGCTGCAGCCAGGCGATAATGCGCTTGGCGGCCGTGCCGGGCTCCCAGGCAATGCCGGAAATGTTGTTTCCATGCGTGGCGATCCAGTCGGACACCAGCGCACGCGCATTGGCGGCGGCAAGCTCGGTGCCGGCGGCGCGCATGTGACGCAGCCAGCGAAAGCCATGCAGCGTCTTCTGCCAGCCGTAATTGGGAACGCTGATCTGGAAGGGCGACTTGCCGCCGGTCTCGACCATATGTCCCGACAAGGGATAGCGGCCATAGTAGATCTCAAGCGCGATCTGCGGGTCGGCCAGCCGCAGGTCCGGCGGCGCGATCAGCACCCGTTCGGGCGTGCGGCCGGAATAGCGCCAGCGATAAACCGGTCCGGCACGCAGGCGCCGGCGCGTTTTGCGCCAAAACTCCTTCGCGACAAGCGCCCACAGACGCGTCGTGTTGCCGGCAGCAAGTGCCAAAACCCCTCCTGATCGTCCTCTATCCCAAGGGCAAGCTTATCTGATTCAACGATTCATGCGAAGGCGAATTCCCGCGAGCGGTGACGCTCCGCCTGGCTTGGCCGCGGATGCTCCCCAAAAAAGTCAGCAACTTCCTATGCTTAAACCCCGGAGCGGTTCAGCGCCCGATGGGCATCCATACTCCGCTCCAGATCCTTGTTCCACGCAATTCCGGACGGAGAATCGTCACGCAGCTTTCGTGGACTTGCCTTAGCTGGCGCGACGCATGCGCGCGGCGAAAAAGCCGTCGAGACCGGAACGTTGCGGCGAGCCGAGATCGAGGTCGACAGGTGTGGTGCGCAGCGTGCCTTCCTGCGTCAGGAAGGGATCGATGCCGATGATCTCGCCGGCGCGAAACGGGTCGGCAACGACGCCAGGCGTCGCGGCGAGGAAGCCACGATAAAGCTCCTCGCCTTCGAGTGGGTCGAGCGAACAGTTCGAAAAGACGATCCTTCCGCCCGGCTTAACCAGGGTGACGGCGCGCGCGAGCAGCCGGCGCTGGAGATCGGCGAGCTTCTCGACATCAGCCACAGTCTTGGTCCATGGCACGTCGGGATGCCGCCGCACCGTGCCGGTCGAGGAGCAGGGCGCGTCGAGGAGGACGGCGTCGAACAGCTCGTCCGGCTCGTACTGGAGGAGATCGGCCTGCACGATATCCGCCGACAGGCGGAGGCGTTCGAGATTCTGCGCCAGCCGCGCCAGCCGGTTCTTCGAGGTGTCGATCGCGGTGACGCGTGCGCCGGCCACGATCAATTGGGCGGTCTTGCCGCCGGGCGCGGCGCAGAGATCGGCGACGCGAAGCCCGCCGACATCACCGAGCAACCGGGCAGGCAGGCCGGCTGCGGCATCCTGGACCCACCATGCGCCTTCGGCGAAGCCAGGCAGTTCGGCGACCGGGCCGGCAAGCTTCTCCACCCGAATCGTGCCGGTCGGCAGGGCAATGCCGCCGAGCCTTTCGGCCCAGTGCTCCGGATCGGCCTTGACCGAGAAATCGACCGGGGCCTCCTGGCGGTGGGCGGCGAGTATCCGTCTGGCCTCGTCCACGCCATAGGCGGCCTTCAAACGGTCGGAAAACCATTTCGGCGCTTCGTCGGTGGTAGCAAGGGCCTCTGGAAGTTCAGCCTCCTTGATCCGCGCGAGCGTGCGCAGCACACCGTTGACCAGGCCGGCAAAGCGCAATGTGCGGGGATCGGACTTGGCATGGGTGACGGCGAGGTCGACCGCGGCGCTGTCTGGAATGTCGAGGAACAGGATCTGCGCGGCCGCCACATGCAAAATATGCGACAGCGCGGTGGCATTGGCCGGCAGCGGTTTTTCCAGACGCCGCGCCAGCAGCCCGGCAATGGTCATGCGATAGCGCAGCGCGGTGACCAGAATGGCGCGCACAAGACCGCGATCGCGCAGATCTAGCGCCTTGTATTGCGGATGGCCGTTTTCATGGTCGGTCAGGCCGTCGAGCGGCGTCCTCGCATCGATGACAGCTGCCAGCAGGCGCGCCGCCGCCTTGCGGGCGGCAAGGCCGGCAACGAACTCGCCGTCCTTTTTGTCTTCCTGACCACCTGTGCGTCGAGGTGCTCTGCCCGCCACGCTCACGACCACGGGCCCTTGGGCCCGGTCGGATTGCGACCCCATGGATTGGATTTGGGCTCTGCCGGCGGTTCCGGCGCGGCCGGCTTGCCCCACGGTCCTGCCGATTGCGGCTCGTCGGCCTGCGGCGGCACTGGCGCCTGGCGCTGCGGGGACCGCGATACACCACCGTCCATGCGCTGCGCCATCGCTTGCAGCGCGGCGATGCGGTTCTCGGTGCTCGGGTGGGTGGAGAACAGGCTGTCCATGCGCTCGCCGTGCAGCGGGTTGATGATGAAGAGATGAGCCATCGCCGGGTTACGCTCGGCATCGGGATTGGGTATGCGTTCGGCGCCGCGGGCGATCTTGTCAAGCGCCGAGGCTAACCATAGCGGGTGTCCACAGATTTCGGCGCCGCGCCGGTCGGCCTCGTATTCGCGCGTGCGGCTGACCGCCATCTGCACGATCATCGCGGCAAAGGGCGCCACGATCATCGCCGCCAGCACGCTGACAAAACCGAACGGGCTGTTGTTGTCGCGGTTGCCTCCGAGGAAGAAGGCGAAATTGCCAAGCATCGAGATGGCGCCGGCGAAGGTCGCGACGATCGTCATCGTCAAGGTGTCGCGGTGCTGGACGTGGGCGAGCTCGTGCGCCATCACCGCGGCCACTTCCTCATGCGTCAGCCGTTGCAAAAGGCCGGTGGAAGCGGCGACAGCCGCGTTCTGCGGGTTGCGGCCGGTGGCGAAGGCGTTGGGCTGCGGATTGTCGATCAGGTAGGTCCTGGGCATCGGCAGGCCTGCCTGCTCGGCCAGTGCCTGCACGATGGCGTAATATTCGGGCGCGTTCTTCTCGTCGACCTCGACGGCGCGGTTCATCGACAGCACCATCTTGTCGGCGTTCCAATAGCTGAACAGATTGGTGGCGGCGGCGATCAGGAAGGCGATCATCATGCCGCCCGTGCCGCCGATCAGGAAGCCGACGCCCATGAACAGCGCGGTCATCGCGGCAAGAAGCATGGCGGTGCGAAGTGTGTTCATCGTCTGCTCCCGTCCTGGTCGTGATGTAAGGGGGTCGATCCTCGTGGGGTCATCGCTATATGATGGGAAACGCCGGTACCCGTTTCAATCGGCCTGTTTCAATCCGCCGGAATATCGCATGAACGACGAGACCAGTAAAACACCTGCCAGGGATGACGAAGCGCGGCTGAAGACGCTGACGCCCGCCGCTCGCCGCGCGCTTGAAGAGGCCGCGGCGCGGCGCGAGGACTACCGCCGCAAGGAAGCCGCGGTGCCGAAGGAAGTCGGCGGCCGCGGCGGCAAGGAGCCCGGCCGCTACGGCGACTGGGAGATCAAGGGCCTGACCAGCGATTTCTAATATGCCGGCCCAGCAAACAGCTCATTTGCCGGCAATCGGGTGTTTGATTGTCCCACAGCCTAGAAGGCCGCTGCCGCCGCTCGCTGCGGCTCGAGCGCGATCCAGCCGCGCTCGTCGACGGTGACGCCGATGGCGTCGTAGCTAGCGATCGCGGCATGCCGCGTCGCCAGGGGATGCCGGTGGGTGGCGTTTATGACCATGACCGCTGCGCCCGCCGCCTCGGCCGCCGTGATGCCCGCCGGGGCATCCTCGAACACGAGGCAATCGCGCGCATCGACACCGAGCCGCGTCGCGCCGAGCTGAAAGCAGTCGGGCGCCGGCTTGCCGCGTGAAACATCTTCCGCCGCGATCAGCACGGCAGGGACGGGGATGCCGGCGGCCTTCATGCGCAAGAGCGCCAGTTCGCGCGGTGCCGAGGTTACGATCGCCCAGCGCTCCGGCGGGAGCGCGTTGAGAAACGCGGCGGCGCTGGCGATCTGAACAATGCCCTCCAGATCGGCGGCTTCGGCCTTGAGCAAGAGGTCGGCCTCATGCGCCGGATCGACGCCCGGGAGCGCCAGACCGGCGATCGTCTCGATCGCCCGCACGCCATGGATCGTCGGCAGGAAGGCGGCGACGTCGAGCCCTTGCCGCCGCGCCCAGTCGCTCCACACCCGTTCGGCCGAGGCAATGGAATTGATGAGCGTGCCGTCCATGTCGAAGAGGAAGGCGGCGAATTTTCTGCCTGCGTACATGATTTTCCTTGATTTCGGGGAGGTCTTTCGAGGGAGCGCCGATGGTAACGTCCCGGCGCCGGCATTGGAAGCCGCGCGGCCACCTTTTCGGCCAGTCCCCTTTTCCGCAAGTCAGGGAACCGCGATCCGCCTCCGGCGTTTCAACTTCGCTGCTTTTCCACGACCATCGAAGGGGGACGCGATGCTGATTCGGCTCGGCTACGAAATGGCCATTGAATGCGCTGGAGCCACGCCGGTGATTTCAATGCTCGAGATCCACAGGGACAGGCAGGCCGACATCAAGCGGCAGACGCGCATGCTGACGTCGCCCGCGGTTCCGACCAGGCTCTACAGCGATTTGCATGGCAATTCGTGCCGCCGCTTTACCGCACCCGCCGGCACTTTTCGCATCCTCTACGATGCCGTGGTCGAGGACAGCGGCGAGACGGACGAGGTCAACACGCTGGCACGCGAGGTGCCGGTGGCAGAGCTGCCCGACGAGGTGCTGTTTTATCTGCTGGGCAGCCGCTATTGCGAGACCGATCACCTGAGCCAGCTCGCCTGGGAGCTTTTCGGCCGTTTGCCGTCCGGCTGGGCGAGGGTGCAGGCGATCGTCGATTACGTCCACAACCGGCTGTCCTTCGGCTATGGCTATGCCCGCTCGACCCGCACCGCGGCGCAGGCGCATGAGGAGCAGGTCGGCGTCTGCCGAGACTTCGCCCATCTGGCGATCACGCTCTGCCGCTGCATGAACATTCCGGCACGCTATGTGAATGGCTATCTCGGCGACATCGGCGTGCCGGCCGATCCGGCGCCGATGGATTTCTCGGCCTGGATGGAAGTGTTTCTCGACGGCAAGTGGTACACGTTCGACCCCCGCCACAATGTTCCGAGGATCGGCCGCATCGTCATCGCGCGCGGACGCGATGCCACCGACGTGCCGTTGCTGCACAGTTTCGGCCCGCACCGGCTCAGCCTGTTCAAGGTATGGACCTACGAACAGGAGAACAATCTGTTCAACCCGCCCTACCACGCCATCGACAGGACGGTCACCGCGCAGATGCTGGCCTGATCCGGGTTTCCATGCATCCCCATACTGCCTCGCTCTGGCACAGGTGCCGCTGTGCCGCGGCGGGACACGGCCGCGCGCCCTGTGCCGCGACATGCAGGATCTTGGTAAGCGCTTCGTAAATGCCGCGCGAACGCAGCATTGGCGTTTACCGGCCATTCACCTTTCCATCCTTGAAAGCGAAGTAAAAACAAGAGTCTAGTCCCTGGTGCGCGGCCGCTGGCCGCGCCCGGCCGGAATCCTGCATCGATCCGCCCGGCGACGAGGCCGGGGCGAGCGGAGAGAGAACGATGCGGATTTTCGGGGGTCTTGTGGACGCGGCCGGCGACTTTGCCAGGCATCGCGGCGGGAATTTCGCCATCCTGTTCGGATTCGCCGCCTCGGTCTTGGTGCTGGGCGTCGGCTTCGCCGTCAACATCACCCAGCTCTACAACGCCAAATCGAGCCTGCAGAGCGTGGTCGACGCCGCGGTGACGTCGACGGCGCGGGACCTGACGACCGGCGTCATCAAGGAGGCCGATGCCAACAAATCGGTGCAGGCCTTCCTCGACGCCAACAGCACGGCCGGCATCCTGCAGGCCAACCAGATCGTGCTCGACAGGCTGACGGTCGACAGGACCGCCAGGACGGTGCAGGCGGAGGCCCATGCCGACGTCGCCTTCTATTTCCCGCTGTTCGGCACGCGCGACATGCAGCGCGTTCCCGCCTCGACGACAGCGCTCTATTCGGACAAGCAGATCGAGGTGGCCATGATGCTCGACATAACAGGCTCGATGGCGAAGCGGGGCAAGGTCGACAAGATCGGCGATCTGAAAGCAGCAGCGAAAAACGCCGTTCGGACGATGCTCCGGAACCAGGATCCGAAGAACCCCCGCATCCGCGTCGCGATTGTGCCTTACGCATCCGGCGTGAACGCCGGCAAGCTGGCCGAAAACGTCTATGCCGAGAAGCCAGGGAGCTCTGAGCTGCCACCCGTCGCCGGCAGTTCGCTTCTCGTCGCCAAGACGGGCAAAAATTTGCTGCCGTCCTTCAGCGACTACATCTCCATTGTCGGAGCGGCGATGCCACGCCCCGATAATTGCGCCACGGAGCGCAAGGACAAAAATGGCGACGCGGATTTGAGCGCCGACGGCCCAGATGCTGTTCGCACGGACAAGAACGGCAAGAAGTACTACGCCCTGGTCAACCGGGATGATCATCTCGATGGCGGCGGAATGAACAAGTGCCCCGATGCGGAAGTGATCCCGCTGACCGCCGATTCCGGCGCATTGCTTGGTTCGATCGACGACTTCCAGGCTGAGGGTTATACCGCCGGCGCGATCGCCATTCAGTGGACCTACTATATGCTGTCGCCGCAATGGCGCGCTGCGATCAAGAATGCCGGCCTCGGCAACGGCGCCTCGGACGTCAACGCGAAGAAGATCGCCAAGGTCGCGATCCTGATGACCGATGGCCAGTTCAATACCGCCTTCGCCGGTGCCGGGGGCCGCTACAACAGCCAGGGCAATCTTGCGCGCGGCAACGCCGAAACGCTGTGCGGCAACATGAAAAATGACGGCATCGAAATTTTCACCATCGGCTTCGACCTGAACAACAAGGACATGTCGGCAACCGAGCGGGATCAGGCAAAGGCGGTGCTGAAGGACTGTTCGTCGAAAGATGCCTCCACCGCTCAAAAACACTATTTCGAGGTGTCGACCGGGGTGGAATTGGACGCCGCCTTTCAGGAAATCATCCGCAACACCGAAAAGGTCGCGCTGACGCAGTAGGCCGCACAAGGAAAAGGCCGCCGCTTCTTTCGAAGCCGGCGGCCTTCCGTGTTTCCGTCCATGGCGCGGCTCCTGGCGGCAACCCGAGGGGTCGCCCGCCGCGCATCTCGCGCCTTAACGGGAAGACTGCTTCCCGAAAGTGCAATCCGCTGAGGCCACGTTCTGGAAAACGAAATCACTCGACATCGGATCACCTCCTTTCAGTTTGTTGAACACGCACTGATGATGGGGTGCGTTGCAGCAAAAGACAAGACGCCGGATGGAAAAAGACGTTTTTCCGGCTTGGCCGCGTCCTTTCGTGCAATCGGGTTGCGGCCAGGGGTTCAAGCGGACAAGATCGGCCTACCGAATGCAGGGGGAACGGCATGGACGCTACCGAAAGAGCAGCACGCATCGTTCGCACGGTCGTCCAGGCGCTGAAGCCGGGCTTTGCCGTCAGGCTTTGGACCGGCGAGCGCATCGGTCCGGCCGGCGGCCCGGTGCTTGCCATCAACGACCAGGACATCGTCTGGCAACTGGCCCGCCGGCCAAATTTCTCGACGCTGGTCGAGATGTGGATTTCCAAGGCGGTCGATGTGGAGGAGGGGTCGCTGTTTGACCTCTATGCGCTGCCTTCACAAGGCAAGCTGCGGTTCAAGGCGCTGCCGAAGCTCGCGATCATGCGCGACCTGCCGGCCGTGCTGTTCTCGCGAAGGCAGATGACGCAACGCGCCGACCTCGCCGGGCAAAATCCCTTTGTCAGCGGCTCCAACAAGCAGGCGATCCAGCATCATTACGACATATCGAACGCCTTCTACCGGCTCTTCCTCGACGAGCGCATGGTCTACAGCTGCGGGTATTTCAAGGATTTCGCCAATGACATCGACCAGGCCCAGGCCGACAAGCTCGAGCATATCTGCCGCAAGCTCCGGCTGAAGCCTGGCGACCGCCTGCTCGATATCGGCTGCGGCTGGGGCGCGATGCTGATCCATGCGGCGAAGCATCATGGCGTCGTCGGCCATGGCGTCTCGTTGTCGGAGGCTCAGACCGGACTCGCCCGCGAACGCATTCGGGCCGAGGGGCTGGAGGACCGGATCACCATCGAGATAAAATCCTATGCCGAGCTCACCGGAAGTTTCGACAAGATATCCTCGATCGGCATGTTCGAGCATCTGGGGCTGGCCAACCACGCCGCCTACTTCTCGACCGTCCATCGCCTGCTCAAGCCGGGCGGCATCTATCTGCATCATGCCATCACCAGGCGCAGCAAGGGCAGCATGAAGAAGACCTTGCGCAAGGGCTCGGAATACAAGGCGCTGATCAAATACATCTTCCCGGGTGGCGAGATCGACACGATCGGCATGACGTGCGGCAATCTGGAAGCACACGGCTTCCTCGTCCACGACGTCGAGAATCTGCGCGAGCACTACGCCCGCACCTGCCGGCTGTGGGCAGAGCGCCTGCATGCGCGCTTCGACGAGGCCATCGCCGAAGTGGGAGAAGCCAAGGCGCGGCTGTGGCTGCTTTACCTGGCCAGCTGTTCGATCGCTTTCGATCGCGCCTCGGCGCAGATTTTCCAGACGGTCGCCACCAAGCGGACGCGGGGCCCGAGCGGCCTGCCGCCGACGCGGGCGGACCTCTACCGGTAATTCAGGCGAATCGCATCCCGTCGCCGACCTTGACGCTGGCGGCGCGGTCGACGGTGCAGTAGACGCCGAGATTGTGCGCGTTATGACGCACCAGATTGCGCAGGATCGCCGGATCGTCGTCGAAACCGTCCTGGGCGATGATGGTGAAGCCGCAGCGGCGGCACGGCTCGGAGATGGTCAACAGCAGGTCGCCGACGGCGAGCTTCCTGCCGATCCATTCGGTTTCGGGGAAAGAGCCTTCGACCGCCGCCATGTCGATGACGATGTTGGGACGGAAGCGGCGTGGGTCGGGAGTGCCTTGCGGATGCAGCGCCTTCAGGCGCGCCAGGGAGGCGGTGGTCAACAGATGGATCGGCGCCTTGCGGTAGCGCGCCTCGGTCAACGGGCCGGTATAGGCCGGCGGGGCGTTCTCCAGGCCGAACGGACGGATCGAGGCCGGAAAGCCTAGATAGTCGGAAACGGCACGATCGCTTTCGGCGCCGGGCGCTGCCAGCCAATCCGCGCCGGGAATCGCGATCTCGAGCCCGCGGTCGCCCGTCAGCCGGGTGCGGATGCGCGGCACCTTGTGCCACTTCGGCTCGCGATCGGGCCGGGCGATCTCATTGTCGGAGGCATCGACCAGGCCGAACATGCGGTCGCCCTCGATGCTCTCGGTGCCGACCGCGATCGTCTCCAGGCGTTCGCCGGCGAGCGAACTCGCCGGATAGCGCCAGAGTTCGGCAACGCTGCCTATCGCTGCCATGGCCGGTGTCAGCCTTTCTTGTTCTGGCGGTTGGCGACGAGGTCGTCGACGACGGCCGGATCGGCGAGCGTCGAGGTATCGCCAAGGGCGCCGAAATCGTCCTCGGCAATCTTGCGCAGGATGCGCCGCATGATCTTGCCCGAGCGGGTCTTGGGCAGGCCGGGTGCGAACTGGATCTTGTCGGGCGTGGCAATGGCGCCGATCTCCTTGCGGACATGGGCGAGGAGCTCCTTGCGCAAGTCCTCGCTCGGCGTCTCGCCGGCCATCAGCGTGACGTAGCAGTAGATGCCCTGGCCTTTGATGTCGTGGGGATAACCGACGACGGCGGCTTCCGAAACCTTGTCGTGGCTGACCAATGCGGATTCGACCTCGGCCGTGCCCATGCGGTGGCCGGAGACGTTGATGACGTCGTCGACGCGGCCGGTGATCCAGTAATAGCCGTCGGCATCGCGGCGGCAGCCGTCGCCGGTGAAGTACTTGCCCTTGTAGGTCGAAAAATAGGTCTGCACGAAGCGGTCGTGATCGCCATAGACGGTGCGCATCTGGCCGGGCCATGACTCGGTGATGCATAGATTGCCGTCGGCGGCTCCTTCAAGCACCTTGCCCTCGCCGTCGACCAGTTGCGGCTTGACACCGAAGAAGGGCCGCGTGGCCGAGCCGGCCTTGAGGTCGGTGGCGCCCGGCAGCGGCGTGATCATGATGCCGCCGGTCTCGGTCTGCCACCAGGTGTCGACGATCGGCACCTTGGCGTTGCCGACGACGTTGAAATACCACTCCCAGGCCTCCGGATTGATCGGTTCGCCGACCGACCCCAGCACGCGCAGCGATTTGCGCGACGCCTTTTTCACATGATTGTCGCCGGCGCCCATCAGGGCGCGCAGCGCCGTCGGCGCGGTGTAGAAGATGTTGACCTGATGCTTGTCGATGACTTCCCAGAAGCGCGACTGCGAGGGGTAGTTGGGCACGCCCTCGAACATCAGCGTGGTGGCGCCGTTGGCGAGCGGCCCGTAGACGATGTAGCTGTGGCCGGTGACCCAGCCGACATCGGCGGTGCACCAGTAGATGTCGCCATCATGATAGTCGAAGACATATTGGTGCGTCATCGAGACGTAGACGAGATAACCCGCCGTGGTGTGCAGCACGCCTTTCGGCTTGCCGGTCGAACCCGATGTATAGAGGATGAACAGCGGATCCTCCGCCTTCATCTTCTCCGGCTTGCACTCAGCCTTAACGGTCGCGGCCTCTTCGTGGTACCAGACGTCGCGGCCCGGCGCCCAGCCGATCTTGCCGCCGGTGCGGCGGACCACCACTACCTTTTCGACCCTGGTACCGGCTTTTGCCGCGATCTCGATCGCCTTGTCGGTGTTCTCCTTCAATGGGATCGGCTTGCCGCCGCGCAGGCCCTCGTCAGCGGTGATGACGATGGTTGACTTGCAATCGTCGATGCGGCCGGCGAGCGCGTCGGGCGAAAAGCCGCCGAAGACGACCGAGTGGATGGCGCCGATACGCGTGCAGGCGAGCATCGCATAGGCCGCTTCCGGGATCATGGGCATATAGAGGGTGACGCGGTCGCCCTTCTTGACGCCGTGCTTCTTCAGCACGTTGGCGAAGCGGCAGACATGCGCATAGAGCTCATTGTAGGTGATCTTGCGGTCGTCGTAGGGGTTGTCGCCTTCCCAGATGATGGCGGTCTGGTTGCCGCGCTTCTTCAGGTGGCGGTCGATGCAGTTGTAGGAAACATTGGTCTGGCCGTCCTCGAACCATTTGATTGAGACCTTGCCGTCGAAGGAGGCGTTGCTGACCTTGGAGAAGGGTTTGAACCAGTCGATGCGCTTGCCGTGCTTGCCCCAGAACCTGTCCGGATTCTTCACGCTGTCGGCGTACCATTTGAGATAGGTGTCGTTGTCGATCAGCGCATTCTTCTTCCAGGCCGGCTGAACGCGGTGGACATGAACCTCGGACATTTCCTGCTTTTCCTCCCGAAACTAACGCCGGCTTGAACCGCCAGCGGGATCGCGGCGACGCGGCCGCGAATTCGCGCGCATTATTAACAGTTCCGCGATGACGGCAACATTAGACGTTGGGTTTGCGCGGCGGGATGCCGCACATGGGTCTGCGGCTGCTGTCAGCACTTGCACCGGACCGCTGCTAACTTCATGTTTTCGCGTGCTAAAGCCGGTTTCGATCAAGAAAAAATCAATAGACGGTTAAGCAACCGCGCGCACAATCCATTGTTGGGAGGAAGGAGAATCAACCCGGGGAGCAAAAATGCGCGACCAGCTTGAAATGGACCTGATGCTGCGGGGCTATGGCCTGACTACGGCCAATATCCTTTATCATTTCCCAGACCATCCGCATCTGTTGCAGAGCTTCATATGGCAGGACTACGACATCGCGCCGAAGTTTCCGGTGCTGATCCGCTTCATCGAGTTCTGGAAGACCAAGCTCGAGGGGCCGCTGCATTCGGTCAGCTACACGCACCAGAAGCTCATCGCGCCCAACGAGTGGCGCAAGGTCGACGGCGAATTCGTGCTGCATTAGGGGCCGCTGCTTAGAGGTCGTGACATCGGCGCTCTACGGCGCCCCCCTCCGTCCTGCCGGCCATCTCCCCCACATGGGGGGAGATCGGCAGCTTCGATGACGGCGCCATTCCTTTATTACGTTATTACGTTGGAAATTGGCGAAAGCCGAGGTGACATCCCCCTCGTGGGGGAGATGTCCGGCAGGACAGAGGGGGGCGCTGCCCCGCTAACCTTCGGCTCTAGCGGTCGGACACGCTCAAACCGCCGGCGGGCTCAGCCGGGCAAAGCCCTCCTGGCGGCGGTAGGGAAAATAAGGGTAGGGCGCGGTGACCTCGCTTGCCGCATCGAGCTTCCCGATCTGCTCCGGCGTCAACGTCCAGCCGACGGCGCCGAGGTTCTGGCGCAACTGCTCCTCGTTGCGGGCGCCGATGATGACGGACGACACGGTCGGGCGCTGCAACAGCCAGTTGATGGCGATCTGCGGCACGGTCCTGCCGGTCTCCTGCGCCACCGCATCGAGGGCCTCCATGACCCGGTAGAGATGCTCGTCCTCGACCGGCGGTCCGAAGCTCGCGGTGTCGTGCAGCCGGCTCTTTTCCGGCACGGGCTGGCCGCGACGGATCTTGCCGGTCAGGCGGCCCCAGCCGAGCGGACTCCAGACCAGCGCGCCGACGCCCTGGTCGAGGCCGAGCGGCATCAACTCCCATTCATAGTCGCGGCCGACCAGCGAATAGTAGACCTGATGCGCGACATAGCGCGGATAGCCGTGCCTGTCGGCCAGCCCGAGCGACTTCATCACCTGCCAGCCGGAGAAATTGGAGACGCCGACATAGCGCAATTTGCCGGCGCGCACGAGGCCGTCCAGCGTCGACAGCACCTCCTCGATCGGCGTGCCGGCATCGAAGGCATGCAACTGCAACAGGTCGATGTAATCGGTGCCGAGCCGCTTCAGCGCGGCGTCGACGGCCTTGATCAGCCGCGAACGCGAGGAACCATAGTCGGCCGGCCCGTCGCCCATCGGCAGCGAGGTCTTGGTCGAGATCAGCACGGCATCGCGCCGGCCCTTGATCGCCTCGCCGAGCACCTCTTCCGAGGCGCCGTTCGAATAGACATCGGCGGTGTCGAACAGATTGACGCCGGCCTCGAGGCAGATGTCGATCAGGCTCCGCGCTTCCCTGGCGTCGCTGTTGCCCCATGCGCCGAACAGCGGGCCGGAACCGCCGAAGGTTCCCGCTCCGAACGAGAGCACCGGCACCTTCAGGCCCGATGCGCCAAGATTTCGATAGTCCATTTTCTTACTCCTTGTGATTTTGAAAGAAGTCGAATCGATCCGGCTTTGCCGGCGAGCTTCACGACCGGACGCAGACGGGCGCGCCGAGCGCGGTGCCGCGATCGAGACGCAGGGCCAGTCCCGCCACGGCGAGTGCCGCGACCGGCAGCAGCGCGGCGATCCAGGTGAGCGAACCCAAGCCAAGACCTTGGGCAATGACCGCGCCGCCGAGCCAGGCGCCGGCGGCGTTGCCGAGGTTGAAGGCGGCGATGTTGAAGGACGAGGCGAGGCTCTGGCCAGCACCTTGGGCCTTTTCCAGCACCCACATCTGCAAAGGCGCCACGGTGGCGAAGGCGGCGGCGCCCAGCAGGCCGACATAGATCACGGCCAACACCTGGCTGTGGATAGCAAAGCTCATGGTCGCCAGAACCAGGGCGAGCACCACGAGGCTGCCGAGCACCGCCGGCACCAGCCAGCGGTCGGCGATCTTGCCGCCGGCGATATTGCCGGCGATGAGGCCGCCGCCGAAGACGAGCAGGATCGGCGAAACGGCCGCTTCCTTGAAGCCGCTGATCTCGGTCAGCAACGGGGCGATATAGGTGAAGACGGCGAAGACGCCGGCATAGCCGAGAACGGTGGTGGCGAAGCCGAGCAGGACGGGCGTACGGCGCAGCACGGCGAGATCGGCGCGCAGGTCGCTCTTCTCGGGAGCTGTCCGATTGCGCGGCACCAGTGCCAGGATGACGGCAAAGGCCGCGAGACCGACCGCGGTCACCGCCCAGAAGGTGGCGCGCCAGCCGAAAGCCTGGCCGAGCCAGGTGCCGAAGGGAACGCCGAGAATGTTGGCGATGGTCAGGCCGGTGAACATGAGCGCGATCGCCGACGCCTTCTTGTTGGGCGCGACCAATCCGGTGGCGACCACCGAGCCGACGCCGAAGAAGGTGCCATGGGCAAAGGCGGTGATGACGCGCGCGCCCATCAACGTCCAATAATCAGGCGCCAGCGCACAGGCCAGATTGCCAATGGTGAAGATCGCCATCAGCGCCAGAAGCACCGTCTTGCGCGGCCAGTTGCCGGTGGCGATCGTCAGCAGAGGTGCTCCGATGACGACGCCCAGCGCATAGCCGGAAATCAGTTGGCCGGCGGCCGAGATCGAGACGCCGAGATCTTTGCTGACGTCGATGAGCAGGCCCATGATGACGAATTCGGTGACGCCGATGCCGAAGGCGCCGGCGGCGAGAGCATAGAGAGCGAGAGGCATGATGTTTCCACTTCGGGGGTGACGGGCGCCCTGTCCAGGCCGCGCCCCGAACGGGAAGATCGTGTGGCCATGCGATGTGAACCAGACTTGCTCCAGGCATACTTTCTGTGAAATAGATTCACAGATGGCGAGATCCGACATCAACCGTTCCGGCGAGATCGAAGTGTTTGTACGCGTCGTCGAGGCGGGCAGCTTTTCGGCGGCGGCACGTGCCTTGCGCATGACCCCGTCCGCGGTGAGCAAATTGATCGCGCGGCTGGAGGCCAGGCTCGGCGCGCGGCTGGTCACCCGCTCGACGCGCAAGCTGCAACTGACGCCGGAAGGCACTGCTTTCTACGACAGCGGCATGCGCATCCTCGCCGACATGGACGCGGCCGAGCGCGAGGCGGCCGCCGGGGCGGCGCCGCGCGGCCGGTTGAGGGTCAACAGCTACGTGCCGTTCGGCCACCACCGGCTGATGTCGCTGCTGCCTCGGTTTCTGGAGCGTTATCCCGAGATTTCCGTCGACGCCGTGCTGACAGACAGCGTGATCGACCTTCTGGAGGAGCGCGCCGATGTGGCGATACGCGCCGGGCCCTTGCGCGAGTCACGGCTGGTAGCGCGCAAACTGGGGCAGAGCCGGATGGTGCTGGTCGCGGCACCCTCCTATGTCGAAGCGCGTGGGACGCCGCGCACGCTGGCCGATCTCGGGCGTCACAATATGCTGGCCTTCGGCTTTGCGCGGCATATAGACGGCTGGCCTTTTGTCGATGCGGCAGGTGCGCCGGTCATCGTCCCGGTTGTCGGAAACGCAACGCTGACCGACGGCGAGGCGATGCGGCGGATCGCGCTGGCGGGAGGCGGAATCGCTCGGCTGGCGCGCTGGCATGTCCAGCCGGACATCGACGCCGGGGCATTCGTCCCGTTGCTGGAGGAATTCAACCCAGGCGACGAGGAGGCCACCCATGCCGTCTATGTCGGCCAGGGCAAGCATCTGCCTGCGCGGGTGCGGGCTTTTCTCGATTTTCTCTCGGAGGCCGTTCGCCTCTAGAGCAGTTCACCGTTTCATGGAAACGGCGAACCGCTCTAACTCTTTGTTCTGACGCAATTCTGGACAGAAAACCGCCCACACTTTTCTTGGAATTGCTGTAACTGAGAAGCCGCGTACCTAAGGCACGCGGCTTCGAAGCAGGCTAGAAAAGCGATCAGGCCTTCGGCACGAACGGCGCCGGACGCCGGCCGGCGGCCTGCCGCTCCAGCATCCAGCCGGGATATTCGGCCGGCAGCGCGCTCACCTCGTCCAGTCTGGCGAGATCATCGGTATCAAGTTTGAGGTTCGTGGCGGCAAGGTTCTGTTCGAGCTGATCCATGCGGCTGGCGCCGATGATCACGCTCATCACGAAGGGCTTGGCCAGGACATAGCCTAGTGCCACGGTAGCGACGCTGACGTCATGCTTTTTGGCGATCTCGCGCATGACCGCGACCGCCGCCCAGGCGCGGTCCTCGTTGACCGGTGGGAAGTTGAAGGAGGCGCGGCGGCCCTCGCCATTGCCGGGCGCACCAGGGCCGTATTTGCCGGACAGCAGTCCGCCGGCCATCGGCGACCAGACCATCAGGCCGAGCTTCTCCTCGTTGATCAGCGGTACGATCTCGCGCTCGAGATCGCGGCCGGCAATCGAATAATAGGACTGGATGGTCTCGAAGCGGGCAAAGCCCTTGCGGTCGGCTATGCCAAGCGCCTTGGCGATGCGCCAGGCCTGCCAGTTGGATACGCCGACATAGCGGACCTTGCCGCTGGCAACGAGATCGTCCAGTGCCCGCAGCGTTTCGTCGATCGGCGTCACCGCGTCGGTTCCGTGCAGCTGATAGAGATCGATGTGATCGAGCTGCAGCCGCTCGAGGCTGGCATCGACCGAATCCATGATGTGGCCGCGCGAGGAGCCGCGCTGGTTCGGGCCCTCGCCCATGGCACCATGGACCTTGGTGGCGATGACCACGCTCGACCTGTCAACGCCGAGATCCCTGAGCGACTGGCCGAGCAGGCGCTCGGATTCGCCGAAGGAATAGACATCGGCCGTGTCGAAGAAATTGACCCCGGCGGCGAGCGAGCGGCCGACGATCTCGTTGACGCCTTTCTGGTCGAGGCTGGCGATCAGGCCCCATTGGGCATTCTGGCCGGCGGCGCCGAAGGTCATGGTGCCGAGGCAGAGTTCGGAGACGAACAGGCCGGTATTTCCAAGCTGGTTGTAACGCATGGCGAAGGCTCCAGAGATTTGTGATGACACAGATCAAATAGGAACGGTACGTTTCGTTTCCAGCGCTGGCGTAATCAGCCGGTAGAACTGGACCATCTTGCCGGTGACAGAAACTTGTCAGAGATGGACCGCTCGGATCATTGTGTTCGGGCGGCGATTGACCTCCTCGACAAACTCGTCATCCCAGACGGGGCCGGAGAGAAGATATTGCGCAAGGGAGGGCTTTGCGCCAACCCACCGTTCGTAGTCCTCAACCGCTAGCACCACGGCAGATGGCTGCCCTCGCACCGTAATGGTTTGCGGCCCTTTTTCGCGCGACTGTCTTACCAGCCTCGAGAGGTTGTTTCTTGCGTCCCGCAGCTGCCAGCTCAAGAAGACTACTCCTCGCTTAACTCGCAAGATGTGTTCAGTCCGTCTGTGTATCATAGGCTTAGAACTCACAGACGACAGGGCCAACCCAGGGCGGACGGTTTTATCGACTGCCGAAGATCGCCGAACCGACCCTGACACTGGTGGCGCCGAAGGCGATGGCCGTCTCGTAATCGCCGGACATGCCCATCGACAGTTTGGCGACGCCTGCCTCCCGCGCCAATTTTTCCAGCAGGGCGAAATGCGGGCCGGGGTTCTCGTCCGCCGGCGGAATGCACATCAGGCCTTCGATGGCGAGGCCGTGGACATCGCGGCAGCGGGCGACGAAGGTCACGGCCTCGCGCGGCTCGATGCCGGCCTTCTGCGGCTCGGAGCCGGTGTTGACCTGGACGTAGAGTTTCGGTGCCCGGCCTTGCCGGGCGATCTCCTTGGCGAGTTCGGCGGAAATCTTCTCACGATCGACCGTCTCGATGACGTCGAACAGCGCCACGGCTTCCCTGGCCTTGTTCGATTGCAGCGGGCCGATCAGATGCAGTTCGACATCGGGGAAAGCCTCTTTCAGCGCCGGCCACTTGCCCTGCGCTTCCTGCACCCGGTTCTCGCCGAAGACGCGCTGGCCTGCCTCGATGACGGGCCTGATGTCGGCGGCGTCAAAGGTCTTGGAAACCGCGACCAGCGTCACCGCGCCAGCGTCGCGCCGGGCTTCGCGCTCGGCGGCGGCGATCTTCGCCTTGACCGCTAAAAACTGCTGAACGGCGTCGCCCATGTCCAAATCCCGCTGTTTTGACCGCGTTTTTTCCAGACGCGATACCCATATGGTTGACGGGTTTGCCAAACCATGGTGAACACCCGGACCACATCCAATGGACTGCCGAGCTGTCGCCCGCAGTCCGCATGCTTTTTAAGTGAAAAACGTCCCATGGCAACCGAACGATACAATCCGCGCGCGTCAGAGCCCAAATGGCAGAAGGCCTGGGCCGACAGGAAGCTGTTCGAGGCGCACAACGATGATCCGCGCCCGAAATACTACGTGCTGGAGATGTTCCCCTATCCATCGGGACGCATCCATATCGGGCATACGCGCAACTACACGATGGGCGATGTGGTGGCGCGCTACAAGCGGGCCAAGGGTTTCAACGTACTGCATCCGATGGGCTGGGACGCCTTCGGCATGCCGGCCGAGAACGCGGCGATGCAGAACAAGGTCCATCCCAAGGAATGGACCTACCAGAACATCGCCACCATGCGCGAACAGCTCAAGGTCATGGGCCTGTCGCTGGACTGGGCGCGCGAATTCGCGACCTGCGATGTCGACTACTACCACCGCCAGCAGATGCTGTTCCTCGACTTTGTCGAGAAAGGCCTGGTGACGCGCAAATCCTCGAAGGTCAATTGGGATCCGGAGGACATGACGGTGCTCGCCAACGAGCAGGTCATCGACGGGCGCGGCTGGCGCTCGGGCGCGCTGGTCGAACAACGCGAGCTGACGCAATGGTTCTTCAGGATAACCGATTTTGCGCAGGATCTCCTGGATTCGCTCGATCGCCTCGACGAATGGCCCGAGAAGGTCAAGCTGATGCAGCACAATTGGATCGGCCGTTCGGAAGGTCTGCTGATCCGCTGGCCGCTGGCGGCTCCCGTCGCCGGCGAGCAGGAGCTGGAAGTCTATACGACCAGGCCCGACACCATCTTCGGCGCCTCCTTCATGGCGGTCGCCGCCGACCATCCGCTGGCCAGGAAGGCCGCCGAGACCAATCCGGCGCTGGCGAGCTTCATCGACGAAGTCCGCCATATGGGCACTTCGGTGGCGGCGCTGGAGACGGCCGAGAAGAAGGGCTTCGACACCGGCATCCGTGTCGTGCATCCGTTCGACGAGAACTGGACGCTGCCGGTCTACGTCGCCAATTTCGTGCTGATGGACTACGGCACCGGCGCCATCTTCGGCTGCCCGTCCGGCGACCAGCGCGACCTCGACTTCGCCAACAAATACGGCCTGCCGGTGATCCCGGTGGTGATGCCGGAAGGGGCTGAGCCCAAGACCTTCCAGGTCATCGAGGAAGCCTATGTCGACGACGGCGTGATGATCAATTCGCGCTTCCTCGATGGCATGAAGCCGGAGCGGGCGTTCGACGAGGTGGCGAAGCTGCTGGAGCAGAAGACGATCGGCAACCGGCCGATGGCCGAGCGCAAGGTCAACTTCCGCCTGCGCGACTGGGGCATTTCGCGCCAGCGCTACTGGGGCTGCCCGATCCCGATGATCCATTGCGAGGATTGCGGCGTGGTGCCGGTGCCGAAGGCAGACCTGCCGGTGAAGCTGCCCGACGATGTCGAGTTCGACCGCCCAGGCAACCCGCTGGACCGCCACCCGACCTGGCGGCACGTCAAATGCCCGCAATGCGGCAAGGATGCGCGGCGCGAAACCGACACGATGGACACGTTCGTCGATTCGTCCTGGTATTTCGCCCGCTTCACCGCGCCCTGGGCGAACGAGCCGACCGACCCGAAGGCGGCGAACGAGTGGCTGGCCGTCGACCAGTATATCGGCGGCATCGAGCACGCGATCCTGCATCTGCTCTATTCGCGCTTCTTCACCCGGGCCATGCGCGAGACCGGCCATCTCGACCTGGCCGAGCCGTTCAAGGGCCTGTTCACGCAAGGCATGGTGGTGCACGAGACCTATCGCGTGGGATCGGCATCGAACGGGCGCTGGCTGGCGCCGACCGAGGTGCGGCTGGAGGACGTCGACGGCAAGCGCCGCGCCGTCGAGATCGCCACGGGCGAGACGGCGGAGATCGGCTCCCTGGAAAAGATGTCGAAGTCGAAGAAGAACACGGTCAGCCCGGAAGACATCACCGACGGCTACGGCGCCGACACCGCGCGCTGGTTCATGCTGTCGGATTCGCCGCCGGAACGCGACGTCGAATGGACCGACGACGGCGCCGCCGGCGCGCATCGCTTCATGCAGCGCATCTGGCGCCTGGTCTCGACCGCGGCCGAATCGCTGGCCGGCATCGCACCCATAGCGGGCGGTGGCGGTGAAGCCGGGGCGGTTTCCAAGGCCACGCACAAGATCCTGAAAGCGGTCGGCGAGGACATCGAGAAACTCGCATTCAACCGCGCCATCGCCCGCATCTATGAACTCGCCAACGTGCTGACCACGCCGCTCAATGACGTGGCCGAAGGCAAGGCCGATACCGCGCTCAAAGGCGCCTGCCGGGAGGCCGTGGAGGTGCTCGTGCACCTGATCGCGCCGATCATGCCGCATCTGGCCGAGGAATGCTGGGAGGCGCTCGGCGGCGCCGATCTGGTCGCCGAACGGCCGTGGCCGATCTTCGACCCGGCGCTGGTAGTCGACAATGAGGTCACCTATCCCGTCCAGGTCAATGGCAAGAAGCGCGGGGATTTGACAATTGCCCGCGACGCGGACCAAGGTGCGGTCGAAAAAGCCGTGCTCGCTCTCGACTTCGTGCAGAAGGCGCTCGAAGGCAAGGCTCCGCGCAAGGTGATCATCGTGCCGCAGAGGATCGTCAATGTCGTTGCCTGATCGGGAGAAGACAGAGCTGAGCCGTTTGCTGCGCCGTGCCGCGCTTGCCGGCCTTGTCGGCTCGCTTGCGCTGGTTTCGGCGTGCCAGGTGCGGCCGCTCTACTCGAGCGCGCCGCTGTCGACCGGCTCAAGCGCCAATGCCGAACTGGCATCGATCGCTATCAAACCCGTCAGGACGCGTTACGGCCAGCAGGTGCGCAACAACCTGATCTTCGGATTTGGGCGCGGCGCCGGCGAACCGGCCTCGCCGGCCTACTCGCTCGATCTCGGCGTGACCGAAGCCGTTGAATCCTCGGCGCTCGTGCAGGTCGGAACCGATCAGGACGAGCCGACCGCGGGTTCGGTGACGCTGACCGCCGGCTACACGCTGACCGATGCCAAAACCGGCGCGGTGATCGCGACCGGCAGGCGGGCGATCACTTCGTCCTTCGACAGGCCGCGCCAGGAATTCGCCGCGTACCGGGCACAGATCGATGCCGAGAACCGCGCCGCGCGCGAGCTTGCCAACGCGCTGCAACTGTCCATCGCCCAGGATCTGGCACGGCACGGCAAGACGACTGGTTAGCGCCGCTCTCCGTTTCACGGTGGCATAACAATCTGGTGCCTGAAGGCCGCCTTTGCCACGGCTCGGGAGCCGGTTCTCCGTTCGCCTTTAGCCGAAGCGCGCGGGTGTGTTGACGATCGTGGGATGACGATCGGCCGCACGGATCCGATCGTCCGACACCGCTGTGAAAGTCACGCTTCGCCGCTCTTGGGGGGCCGACGGGAAGCAACTGTTAACCACTCGCTCTCTATTGCTCAGCAGACATTTCAGCGTGAGTCTTGAGCATGGAATCCAAGCGTTTTCCTCGGGTCAGTTCATTGAAGGCAGCGTCGCTCGATGACCCCGGGGTGAAGCGTTTCACGGGTGTGGACAACAAGGCCGACAACCAGCGGGCAAGAGCGGCAGGAGCCGGCCCTTCCCCATCCCCTATTGATCTCGGCGGCAACGAAAGCCCTGCCTGGCAAGACTATTTCTTCCTGGCGCCCAATGTGCGGTTTACGCGCACGCCGGACTATGAAGCCAGCACGCGCCGTCCGCGGGACCAGGCGATTGCCGTCGAGCAAAGCGAATCACCAGCACCGCAGGCACCTGGCCAATCCACCGCGGCTGGGACGTCTTCATCGGCGCCGATACCAAGCCGAAACCTTTCTTCGGGCGCCGCCAGGCCGCCCGTCGGCAACAGAGCGGTGGTGCAACCGGCCCCGGCCCCCGTTCCGTCAGGGCATGCCGGCGAAAAGGCGCGGGCCGCCGCTACGCCTGCGGGCCACAGGATGACTGCGGCGGCGCGGGCGTCCGCACCGGCAGCGTCCGCCCAAGCAGCGACAGCCCCGGTCAAGACGACAGGCCGCGAAAATGTGCGCTGGCCCTATCTGTCGGATCACGTCTTTTTCGAGGTCATGGCGCCCTATTTGGTCGAAGGCCCGTCACCCGCGCCCCGGGCCGTTCCGGTTGCACGCACGACCGCGCCCGTGGTCACCGAGCGGACCGACAACCGCCCCGCGCCAACGGCCGATCCGACCGCGTTGTTCCGTGTCATCGAATGCCTTCCCGGGTCGCCAGCTCCGTCCGCCGCGCCGGATGTCCGTCCGGCCAACTCCAACCAGGCCGCGGTTCAGACGGCGGCGAACCGTGTGCCGCAGCAAGCCCGGGCGAAGGCCGCAATTGCCGCCGTCGCGAGCAACGCCCTTCCGGCCCAGGTCACGCAAAGTCTGGAGCAAGCCGTCCCGGCTCCGGCTGCGCGCGCATCGTCGCGAGCGCCACTGGTCGGCAGGATCGTGCCGACCGCGACGGGCGAGACGTACGAACTCCCCTCGGAAGAATTGTTGCAGCAGCCGCCGGAGGGACAAGGCTTCTACATGTCGCAGGAGCGGCTCGAGCAGAATGCCGATCTTCTGGAAAGCGTGCTCGAGGATTTCGGCGTGCGCGGCGAGATCATCCATGTTCGCCCCGGTCCGGTCGTCACCCTCTATGAATTCGAGCCGGCGCCGGGCGTGAAATCCTCCCGCGTCATCGGTCTCGCCGACGACATCGCCCGCTCCATGTCGGCGATCTCGGCGCGCGTCGCCGTCGTGCCGGGCCGCAACGTCATCGGCATCGAGCTTCCGAACGAGGCGCGCGAAACCGTCTATTTCCGCGAGCTGATCGAATCGGAGGGCTTCCGCAAGACCGGCTGCAAGCTGGCGCTCTGCCTCGGCAAGACGATCGGCGGTGAGCCTGTCATCGCCGAACTGGCAAAGATGCCCCACTTGCTCGTTGCCGGCACCACCGGTTCCGGCAAGTCGGTTGCCATCAACACGATGATCCTGTCGCTGCTCTACCGGCTGAAGCCGGAGGAATGCCGGCTGATCATGGTTGATCCCAAGATGCTCGAACTCTCCGTCTATGACGGCATCCCGCATCTTCTGACCCCGGTCGTCACCGATCCAAAAAAGGCCGTCACCGCGCTCAAATGGGCGGTGCGGGAGATGGAGGACCGGTATCGCAAGATGGCGCGGCTCGGCGTGCGCAATATCGACGGCTACAATCAACGCGCCGCCGCTGCCCGCGAAAACGGCGAGACGGTCGTCATGACAGTGCAGGCGGGCTTCGAAAAAGGCACCGGCGAGCCGCTCTTCGAGCAGCAGGAAATCGACCTCGCGCCAATGCCCTACATCGTCGTCATCGTCGACGAGATGGCCGACCTGATGATGGTCGCCGGCAAGGAGATCGAAGGCGCCATCCAGCGCCTGGCGCAGATGGCGCGCGCGGCCGGCATCCACCTGATCATGGCGACGCAGCGCCCCTCGGTCGATGTCATCACGGGCACGATCAAGGCCAATTTCCCGACCCGGATTTCCTTCCAGGTCACTTCCAAGATCGACAGCCGCACCATCCTTGGCGAGCAGGGCGCCGAGCAGCTGCTGGGTCAGGGCGACATGCTGCATATGATGGGCGGCGGGCGCATCGCCCGCGTGCACGGCCCGTTTGTCTCCGACGTGGAGGTCGAGCATGTCGTGGCGCATCTGAAGGCGCAGGGTCGCCCCGAATACCTGGAAACCGTGACGGCCGACGAGGATGAAGAGGAAGACGAAGGCGATGAGGGCGCGGTATTCGACAAGGGCGCCGTTGCGTCGGAGGACGGCGATACCAGCTATGACGAGGCGGTCAAGGTGGTGTTGCGCGACAAGAAGTGCTCGACGTCCTACATTCAGCGCCGCCTCGGCATCGGCTATAACCGCGCCGCGTCCCTGGTCGAGCGCATGGAGAAGGAGGGTCTGGTCGGTGCACCAAACCATGTCGGCAAGCGCGAGATCATCATGGGCCGGCGCCCGCCGGTAACCGCAGCTGAGGATGACGGCACGGACTGACCGGCCTCTTGATCCGCAGCGCACGAAAAAAGGCCGGTTGCCCGGCCTTTTTTCGTGTCGGATATAAGCTCGCTCAGCCGATTTTCTGGCCGGTCTTGGCCCAGTCGGCGAGGAAGGCGGCAAGACCCTTGTCAGTCAGCGGGTGGTTGACCAGCGCCTTCAGTGTCGCGGGCGGCGCGGTGACGATATCGGCGCCGATGAGCGCCGCCTGCTTGACGTGGTTCACGGTGCGCACGGAAGCGGTCAGAATCTCGGTCTGGAAATCGTAATTGTCGTAGATCTGACGGATCTCCTGGATCACTTCCATGCCGTCCGAGCCGGTATCGTCGATCCGGCCGACGAAGGGCGAGATGAAGGAGGCGCCTGCCTTGGCGGCGAGCAGCGCCTGGTTGGCCGAGAAGCAGAGCGTGACATTGACCATGCGGTTCATCTCGGTGCGGATCGTCTTGCAGGCCTTCAGTCCGTCCAGCGTCAACGGCACCTTGATGGCGACATTCGGCGCGATCTTGGCCAGCACCTCGGCCTCCGCCATCATCTGCTTGTATTCGGTCGCCACGACCTCCGCGGAGACCGGGCCTTCGACGATGTCGCAGATCTGCTTGGTAACCTCGGAGATCTTGCCGCCTGATTTGAGAATCAGCGACGGGTTGGTGGTGACGCCGTCGAGCAGCCCCAGATCGATCAGTTCGCGGATTTCCTTGATGTCGGCTGTGTCGGCAAAAAATTTCATGGCGGTCTCCTGACGATTTCGTCGTGCTTGGGAAGGCACGTTGCCCTTTGATCTAGAGCAAAGTCGGGGCAAGGTCACGCCTCATGATCGAAGATTCGCCCTTTGTCGCAGCCGCACCGGTGCTGGTGCCGATGCCGGCCGAACGCCCCTACACCTATGCCGTGCCCGCCGGCATGCGGGTGGTGCCGGGCTCGATCGTGCGCGTGCCGCTCGGGCCTCGCCAGGTCGCCGGCATCGTCTGGGACGGCGCGGTCGAGACGGTAGACGCGAAAAAGCTGCGCCCGATCGAACAGGTCTTCGATTGCCCGCCGATCGATCGGGCGATGCGCCGTTTCGTCGACTGGGTGGCGCAGTATACGCTGTCGGCGCCGGGCATGGTGGCGCGCATGCTGCTGAGGGCGCCGGAGGCCTTCGATCCGGAACCGTGGATCGAGGGATTGCAGCGAACCGCGGCCGTTCCGGACCGGATGACGGATGCGCGGGCCCGCGTGCTGGAGACGGCCGAAGGCGGACTGGCCTGGACGCGATCCGGCCTTGCCCATGCGGCCGGCGTGTCGTCGACGGTAATCGAGGGGCTGAAGGCGCAAGGCGTGTTCGAAACGGTGATGATCCCGCCGCAGCCCGTGGTGGCGGAGCCTGATCCAGCCTACGCCGCGCCGGAATTGATGCCCGACCAGAACGAAGCCGCAAGGCTGCTGCGCGCCAATGTCGCGGGCGGCGGCTTCAACGTCGCACTGCTCGACGGCGTCACCGGTTCGGGCAAGACGGAGGTTTATTTCGAGGCGGTGGCGGCGGCACTCGACCGGGGCAAGCAGGTGCTGATCCTGCTGCCCGAAATCGCATTGACCCACGCTTTCCTCGAACGGTTCCAGCAGCGTTTTGGCGCCAAGCCCGCCGAATGGCACTCCGACCTGCCGCCGAGGATGCGCGAACGCGTCTGGCGGCAGGTGGCGGAAGGCGGCGTGCGGGTCGTGGCCGGCGCACGCTCGGCGCTGTTCCTGCCGTTCAAGGAGCTTGGCCTGATCGTCGTCGACGAGGAGCACGACCCCGCCTACAAGCAGGAAGACCGCGTCTTCTACAATGCCCGCGACATGGCTGTCGTGCGCGGCCATATAGGTGGCTTCCCCGTGGTGCTGGCATCGGCGACGCCATCGGTCGAGAGCCGCGTCAATGCCAGCCAGGGCCGCTACGCCAGGGCGGTGCTGTCCGCCCGCTTCGCCGAGGCGGCACTTCCCGACCTGAAAGCGATCGACATGCGGCGCGCGCCGCCGGCGCGCGGCGGCTTCCTGTCGCCGGTGCTGCTCGACCATATGCGACGGACGCTGGAGAGGAAGGAACAATCGCTTTTGTTCCTCAACCGGCGCGGCTATGCGCCGCTGACGCTGTGCCGCGTCTGCGGTCACCGCTTCGGTTGCCCGGTCTGCTCGGCCTGGCTGGTCGAGCACCGCTTTCGCGGCCAGCTCGTCTGCCACCATTGCGGGCACAATGAGCGCCGTCCGGAAGCCTGTCCGGAATGCGGCACGCTCGATCATCTGGTCGCCTGCGGGCCGGGCGTCGAGCGCATCGCGGAGGAAGTCGTCACCCATTTCCCGGATGCGCGCACAATCGTTTTGTCGTCGGATCTGATGGGCGGCGTGCGGCGGCTGCGGCTGGAGCTGGAAGCCATCGCCAATGGCGAGGCCGACATCGTCATCGGCACGCAGCTCGTCGCCAAGGGGCACAATTTCCCCAACATGACCTTGGTTGGTGTCGTCGATGCCGATCTCGGCCTTGCCAATGGCGATCCGCGCGCCGCCGAGCGCACCTTCCAGCTGCTCAGCCAGGTGACCGGCCGCGCCGGGCGCACCGGCAAGAAGAGCCTCGGCCTGCTGCAGACCTTCCAGCCCGACCATCCGGTGATGCGGGCGATCGTCTCCGGCGATGCCGATGCGTTCTACGAGCGCGAGATTTCCGAGCGCGAGCGGGCGGCTCTGCCACCCTTCGGCCGGCTCGCCGGCGTCATCGTCAGCGCGGTGACGCGGGCGGAAGCCGAGGGCCATGCACGCGGCCTGCGCCGTGCCGCGCCGGAGGCATCCGACCTGTTCGTGCTCGGGCCGGCCGAAGCGCCGCTGTCGCTGCTCGGCGGCCGTCACCGTTTCCGCCTGCTGATCCAGGGCGAGCGCCGCGCCGACATGCAAGGGTTTATCCGGACCATGCTCGCCAACGGGCCGAAGCAGCGCGGCTCGGTCCGGGTGCAGGTCGACATTGATCCGCAGAGCTTTTTGTAAGGTCGCTCAGCTTTCGCGCGGATTGCTGGTCGTGTCCTTCAGTTCGTTGCCTAAACTCTTCAGGATAGAGTCGACGGGCGTCCTCGATCGATATCACTATGGCCACGGGGCGTCCCCGCTTGGTGATTGTTGTCGGGCTGCCTTTGCTGGCTTCAGCGACCACGGCGCACAGTTCGCTGCGTGCTTTGCTGCTGGATTTTGTTTTCATCGAGTAGCCCTCAACATCGCCTTGGACTGTATCATAAGTCGCTGCAAGGAAAGGAAACCGTTTTGAAAACCCTTGGCCTTCTGGGCGGCATGAGCTGGGAATCGACGACGATCTATTATCGCCTGCTCAACGATCTCGTGAGGCAGCGTCTCGGCGGGCTGCATTCGGCGAAATTGCTGCTGTGGTCCTTCGACTTCGCCGAGATCGCCGAGCTGCAGCATCACGGGGACTGGGACGGCGCCGGCGCGCTTCTGGTCGATGCCGCGCGCAAGCTCGAGTCAGCTGGCGCGGAAGGCCTGCTTTTGTGTACCAACACCATGCACAAGCTCGCCGACCAGGTGCAGGCCTCGGTATCGGTCCCGCTGACCCACATCGCCGACGCCACCGCAGCCGCTGTCAAGGCGGCCGGCATGCGGCGCCCGGCGCTGCTCGCAACGCGGTTCACCATGGAGCAGGATTTCTACAAGCGCCGGCTTGCCGACACATATGGATTGCAGCCGATCGTGCCGGACCAGGCAGGACGCGACATGGTCCATCGCATCATCTATGACGAGCTCTGCCAGGGCATCGTCACCGAGCCATCGAAAACCGCCTATATCGCCGAGATCAACCGCCTGCGGCGCGATGAAAATGTCGACAGCGTGATCATGGGCTGCACCGAAATCACGATGTTGATCGGCCAGCAGGATTTCGACATTCCGGTCTTCGACACGACGCGCATCCATGCTGAAGCGGCGGTCGCCTTCGCGCTCTCCTGATGCGTTTGGCCTAAAGTGCCGGCCGCCATCTGGCGCGCGGCTTTTCCTCCGCTAGAATGCCCGCGATTTCAGAGCGGCATTTACGAGGGGACATTATGGATTTTACGTTTCCATGGCCGGTGAGCCAGGGCGAATGGCTGGCCTGGTCGAGCGCCGTCGTCACGGTGCTGCTCGGCCTGGTGCTTTTCCTGGCGCCGGGGCTTGCCTTCCGCATTCTGCGCTTGCAGGTCAAGCCGGAGAAGGCGGCGGCGATCGCCGAAGGGCGCGGCCGCATGTCGGGCTTCTACCTCGGCGTCGGCCTGTGCTGCATCCTGCTGGCGCAGCCGCTGATCTACATGGCGCTCGGCTTCTCCTGGCTGTTCACCGCCTTCGGCCGGTTGCTGTCGATGATGTCGGATGGCGCCAACACGCCCTTCAACTGGGTTTCCATCGTCGTGGAACTGGCGCTGGCGGCGTTGCCGCTCGCCTTTGCCTTCGGCTTCCTGCCCTGAATCCGCAGGCAATCCAGGGACTTCGTCCCCGGATGCGACAATAGTGCCTGAAAACCATGCGGAACGACGCATTGCGGTCTTAAAAGGCCTGTGCTAGACGGCAATCGACTTTCGGCCGGGGATAGCGGAAGCCGCGCCTCCGTGCTTGAAAAAATGCAGTAAGGTCAAAGATTTAGCCAGAGTTTTCGCTCGCGCCAACAATCTGCGGCCTGTCAGACAAGAGAAAAGACGGTCCGTGGCCCAATCGTCATCGCCAATCTCAGGTGTCGCAGAACGCTATGCGGGTTCGCTGTTCGAACTGGCATCGCAGGCGAATTCCGTCGCCAAGGTCGAAGCCGACCTCAACAGTTTCGAGGCGATGCTCGCGGGCAGCGCCGACTTGACCCGGCTGATCAACAGCCCGGTGTTCTCCAGCGAGGACCAGGCCAAGGCCATCGCGGCGATCGCCGACAAGGCCGGGATCACCGGCCTGGCCGGCAATTTCCTGCGCGTCGTCGCCAAGAACCGCCGGCTGTTCGCCGTGCCCGGCATGATCAGGGCATTCCGCCAGATCGCCGCCGAACATCGTGGCGAGACGACCGCCGAGGTAACGTCGGCTCACCAATTGAGCGCTGCCCAGCAGACTGAACTCAAGGCGGCGCTGAAGAGCGTTGCCGGCAAGGACGTTTCCATCTCCGTCACCGTCGATCCGTCGCTGCTCGGCGGGCTGGTGGTCAGGATGGGCTCGCGCCAGATCGATACGTCGCTCAAAACCAAACTCAATTCGCTCAAGCTTGCACTGAAAGAGGTCGGCTGATGGACATCCGCGCCGCGGAAATTTCCGCAATTCTGAAAGACCAGATCAAGAATTTCGGCAAGGAGGCCGAGGTCTCCGAAGTTGGACAGGTGCTGTCCGTCGGTGACGGTATCGCCCGCGTCTACGGCCTCGACAATGTCCAGGCCGGCGAGATGGTCGAATTCCCCGGCGGCATCCGCGGCATGGCGCTCAATCTCGAAGCCGACAATGTCGGCGTCGTCATCTTCGGCGCCGACCGCGACATCAAGGAAGGCGACACCGTCAAGCGCACCGGCGCCATCGTCGACGTTCCGGTCGGTCCTGGCCTGCTCGGCCGCGTCGTCGATGCGCTCGGCAACCCGATCGACGGCAAGGGCCCGATCAAGGCGACCGAACGCAAGCGCGTCGACGTCAAGGCGCCCGGCATCATTCCGCGCAAGTCGGTGCATGAGCCGATGTCGACGGGCCTCAAGGCCATCGACGCGCTGATCCCGGTTGGCCGCGGCCAGCGCGAGCTGGTCATCGGCGATCGCCAGACCGGCAAGACCGCCATCATCCTCGACACGATGCTCAACCAGAAATCGGTGCACGACAACGGCCCCGAGAAGGAAAAGCTCTACTGCGTCTACGTCGCCGTCGGCCAGAAGCGCTCGACCGTGGCCCAGTTCGTCAAGGTGCTGGAAGAGCGCGGCGCGCTCGAATATTCGATCATCGTCGCCGCCACCGCTTCTGATCCGGCGCCGATGCAGTTCCTGGCGCCGTTCGCCGGCTGCACCATGGGCGAGTATTTCCGCGACAACGGCATGCATGCGCTGATCAGCTACGACGATCTGTCGAAGCAGGCCGTCGCCTATCGCCAGATGTCGCTGCTGTTGCGCCGCCCGCCGGGCCGCGAAGCCTATCCGGGCGACGTCTTCTACCTGCACTCGCGCCTGCTCGAGCGCGCCGCCAAGCTCAATGACGACATGGGCAACGGTTCGCTGACGGCGTTGCCGGTCATCGAAACCCAAGCCAACGACGTGTCGGCCTATATCCCGACCAACGTGATCTCGATCACCGACGGCCAGATATTCCTCGAAACCAACCTGTTCTTCCAGGGCATCCGTCCAGCCGTCAATGTCGGCCTGTCGGTGTCGCGCGTCGGCTCCTCGGCGCAGATCAAGGCGATGAAGCAGGTTGCCGGCTCGATCAAGGGCGAGCTCGCGCAGTACCGCGAAATGGCGGCCTTCGCGCAGTTCGGCTCGGATCTCGATGCCGCCACGCAGCGCCTGCTCAACCGCGGTTCGCGCCTGACCGAGCTCCTGAAGCAGCCGCAGTTCTCGCCACTGAAGACGGAAGAGCAGGTCGCGGTGATCTTCGCCGGCGTCAACGGCTATCTCGACAAGCTGCCGGTCAACCAGGTCGGCAAGTTCGAGCATGGCCTGCTGAGCCACATGCGTTCGGCCGGCAAGGACGTCCTCGACGCCATCCGCAAGGAAAAGGCGCTGTCGGACGATCTGCGCGGCAAGCTGAAGGCCGAGATCGACGCTTTCGCCAAGACCTTCGCCTGAGCGAAGCGCCAGTCCGGATGAGACAAGACGGGATCAGGTTTGAAGCATGCCTTCATTAAAAGACCTTCGTAACCGTATCGCCTCGGTCAAGGCGACGCAGAAGATCACCAAGGCGATGCAGATGGTCGCCGCGGCGAAGCTGCGCCGTGCACAGGAGGCCGCGGAAGCGGCGCGCCCCTATTCGGAGCGCATGGGTTCCGTGCTGGCCAACATCACCCAGGCGATCGGCGGCGGTGGCGATGCCCCGGCGCTGATGACCGGCACCGGCAAGGACGACGTGCACCTGCTCGTTGTCTGCACGGCCGAGCGCGGCCTGTGCGGCGGCTTCAATTCTCAGATCGCCCGTCTTGCCCGTGACCACATCCGCAGGCTCCTGGCCGACGGCAAGCAGGTCAAGATCATCTGCGTCGGCAAGAAGGGTTTCGATATCCTGCGCCGCGACTATGCGTCGATGATCCTCGACCGGATCGACCTGCGCGAGGTCAAGACGCTCGGCTTCGTCAATGCCGACACGATCGCCCGCAAGGTCATCCACCTGTTCAACGAGGGCGGCTTCGACATCTGCACGCTGTTCTATTCGCAGTTCAAGTCGGTGATCAGCCAGGTTCCGACCGCGCAGCAGATCATTCCGGCCGCTGCTTCGTCAGCTCCGGCCGAGGCTGCTGACGGCGCCAGCGCCGTCTACGAATACGAACCCGAGCCGGGTGAAATCCTGTCCGAGCTCATTCCGCGCAACATCGCGGTGCAGATTTTCCGCGCGCTGCTCGAAAACGCGGCTGGCGAAATGGGCGCCAAGATGAGCGCGATGGACAACGCCACGCGCAACGCCGGCGAGATGATCAACAAGCTGTCGATCACCTACAACCGCCAGCGCCAGGCGCAGATCACCAAGGAACTGATCGAAATCATTTCGGGCGCCGAGGCGCTCTAGGCACGGTTTCCCGGGGTCAACGACCTCGATCCGACCGCGCGAGAAACAAAGGACGAAAAGGGTAAAGACGATGGCGAAAGCAGCGACCCCCAAGACGGCGGCTCCCAAGGCAGCAGCCCCGGCCAAGGCGGCACCGGCAAAGGCTCCGGCCGCAGCAGCTAAGGCGGCTCCGGCCAAGAAAGCGGCAGCGCCGACCAGGGCCGCCGCGGTAAAAACCCCGGCCGTGGCCAGCAAAGCCACCGGCATCGTCGGCAAGGTCCGGCAGGTCATCGGCGCCGTGGTCGACGTGCAGTTCGGCGATCACCTGCCGCCGATCCTGAATGCGCTCGAGACCACCAATGTCGGCAACCGCCTGGTTCTCGAAGTTGCCCAGCATCTGGGTGAAAACACCGTGCGCTGCATCGCCATGGATTCCACCGAAGGCCTGGTGCGCGGCCAGGAAGTGCGCGACACCGGCGGCCCGATCGCCGTGCCGGTCGGTCCGGGCATGCTCGGCCGCATCATCAACGTCATCGGCGAGCCGGTCGACGAAGCAGGCCCGGTCGACGCGGTCGAGTTGCGCTCGATCCACCAGCCGGCCCCGGCCTATATCGAACAGTCGACGGAAGCACAGATCCTGATCACCGGCATCAAGGTGCTCGACCTGCTCGCACCTTACGCCAAGGGCGGCAAGATCGGCCTGTTCGGCGGCGCCGGCGTCGGCAAGACGGTGCTGATCCAGGAACTGATCAACAACATCGCCAAGGCGCACGGCGGCTATTCGGTGTTCGCCGGCGTCGGCGAGCGCACTCGCGAGGGCAACGACCTCTATCACGAGTTCATCGAATCCGGCGTCAACAAGAAGGGCGGCGGCGAAGGCTCCAAGGCGGCGCTGGTCTATGGCCAGATGAACGAACCGCCGGGCGCGCGTGCCCGCGTCGGCCTGACCGGCCTGACGGTCGCCGAATATTTCCGCGATCAGGGCCAGGACGTGCTGTTCTTCGTCGATAACATCTTCCGCTTCACGCAGGCCGGTTCGGAAGTGTCGGCGCTGCTTGGCCGTATCCCGTCGGCCGTGGGCTACCAGCCCACGCTCGCCACCGACATGGGCGCCCTGCAGGAACGCATCACCACCACCACCAAGGGCTCGATCACCTCGGTGCAGGCCATCTACGTGCCGGCCGACGACTTGACCGACCCGGCGCCGGCGACCTCGTTCGCCCACCTTGACGCGACGACGACGCTCAACCGCTCGATCGCCGAAAAGGGCATCTATCCGGCCGTCGATCCGCTGGACTCGACCTCGCGCATGCTCGACCCGCTGGTGGTCGGCGAAGAGCATTATGCCGTCGCGCGCCAGGTGCAGTCGATCCTCCAGCGCTACAAGTCGCTGCAGGACATCATCGCCATCCTGGGCATGGACGAGTTGTCGGAAGAGGACAAGCAGACGGTGGCTCGCGCCCGCAAGATTGAGCGCTTCCTGTCGCAACCCTTCTTCGTCGCCGAAGTGTTCACCGGCGCGCCGGGCAAGCTGGTCGACCTCGCCGACACCATCAAGGGCTTCAAGGGCCTCTGCAACGGTGACTACGACCACCTGCCGGAAGCCGCCTTCTACATGGTCGGCGGCATCGAGGAAGCGGTCGAGAAGGCACAGCGTCTCGCGGCTGAAGCGGCTTAATCAAGGGAATAGGGAGTAGTCAGTAGTCGGTAGTGAATGGCAGGCAGGTGACCGGGCGCAATTGCCCTTTCCCCTACTTCCCTACTCACTATTCCCTACTCGCTAAATTGATCATGGCAGAAGCTTTCAAGTTCGAACTGGTCTCGCCGGAGCGCCTGCTGGTTTCCGCAGAGGTCGAGGCAGTCGTTATTCCGGGTGCGGAAGGCGAGATGACCGTGATGGCGCATCACGCACCGGTCATGACCACGATTAAGCCGGGCGTCGTCACGGTGAAGGCTGCATCGGGCGGTGAAGAGCGTTACGTCGTCTTCGGCGGTTTCGCCGACATCGTTCCGGCCGGCTGCACGCTGCTGGCGGAATCGGCTGTCGCGGTGAAGGATGTCGACCGCGCCGATCTCGCGCGCCGCATCCAGGAAGCCAGGGAAGACGCCGCCGACGCTAAGGACGACCGGTCGCGCACGAAGGCCGAACAATTCCTCAGCCAGCTCACCACGCTGGAAGGCGCCATCCTGCCGGCTTGAGGCTGGCACCAGTACTCGACGGAAAGCGGGGCCTTGCCTCGCTTTTTTGTTTTTAAATGCCCAATGCCGCGAAGGCCTGAGCCGGTCCGCCACGGCGCAACTGCTCGAGATGGACGGCCGCAAGGTCCATCAATCCTGGCCGCTCAGGCGCCCCGGTCGCGAAGCCAGCGAGATCGAACACTGCCGCGACGGTTTCGGCAGCGGGCAGATTCCGGTCAATGATCGCCGTCATCGGCATGTCGAGCGGGTCGGTAAAATGGCCGTCGGGCAGGGATTTGCCGCGCGCTTCGCAGGCGGCGATCCAGGCGGCAACCGCCAGCATGAGATGTCCGGGCGCGGCGCCTGAATGGAGGCGCTCGATCGCGGAGGCCATGATGCGCTGCGGCAGTTTCTGGCTGCCGTCATTGGCGATCTGCGCGGTGCGGTGGGCAAGTGCTGTGTTGGAGAAACGCTGGGCAAGCTCTGCCGTATAGCTCGCGGTATCCAGCCCGGCATCGGTGGGCAGCGTCGGGATTGCCTCGGCCCACAGCGCATCGACAAAGCGCCTGATCGCCGGATCGGCGAAGGCGCGGTCGACGGTGGCGTGTCCGCTGAGCAGGCCGAGATAGGCAATGGCCGAATGCGCACCGTTGAGCAGTCTCAGCTTCATGTCCTCGAAGGGCCTGACATCCCCGACCATGGTGACGCCGAACTTTTCCCAGGCCGGGCGGCCTGCCGGAAAATTGTCCTCGACCACCCACTGGCGGAACGGCTCGGTCATGACCGGCCAGGCGTCGTCGACGCCGAGCTCGAGAGCGATCCGCGCCCGGTCGGCATCGGTCGTGGCCGGCACGATGCGATCGACCATGCTCGAGGGAAACGCGACCTCGTCGGCGATATGGCCGGCAAGCCTGGTAGCGCTCTTCTCACCGAGGCTGGCATCGCGCAGCGCGGCGAATTCCACCAGCAGCCTGTGCAAGGTCGTCCCGTTGGCAGGCAGGTTGTCGCAGCAGAGCACGGTGAAGGGCTGCAAGCCGGCCGCGCGACGGCGTGCAAGCGCCTCGGCCAGAAAACCGTGCGCGGTCTTCGGCAGATGCGGGTTCGCCAGATCGTGGACGATGTCAGGGTGGGCTGCGTCGAGCCCGCCGCCGGCGGCCCGCAGATAGGCTTTCTCGGTGATGGTCAGCGTCACGATGCGGGTGCGCGGATCGGTCAGCGCGGCCAGCACGGCGGCGGGATCTTCCGGCGCCACCAGCATCGCGCCGATGGAGCCGATGACATGAAGACTTTCCTCGCCCCCGCTGCGGATCGCCAGCGTGTAGAGCCCGTCCTGCGGCGCCAGCGCATCGCGCGTGTCGGCACTGCGCAGCGATACGCCGACGATGCCCCAATCCGTCTCTCCGGCAGCCAGGCAATCGTCGACATAGGCTGCCTGGTGGGCGCGATGAAAGGCGCCGACCCCCAGATGCACGATGCCTTGCGTGACCGATGCGCGATCAAAACGCGGCACGGCGATCCTGGCCGGCAACGTCGCGATCGTATCCTTCGAAAGACGCCTGTTCATTGCTGTGCGAAGTCCCCGATTGGCCTTTGGGAGCCGCCCCGTAGGGTCGGCGAAGGAAAACGGCAGCGGCGTAACATCCACTGCCGTCCGGCACAATGGCCGGTTCCCGGGTCAAAGTCATCATACAACAATCCATTTTTTGTATGTTGACATTATTTCCTTGCGACCCTACCGATAACGCCTCATGGGAGGATCACCGTGGCACTGACAGATGCGGATTTGCTGCTTAGCACCGACGCGCGTCCACGCTCGCTCGCCCGCACCGGATGCTGACCGAAATGGCCAAGATTGAGCAGGGATGACGGGCTGGTGATGCGCCGGCTCTGAGCCGGCGCCTTGATTTTTGAAAAAGGAGGAAAGTCATGTTGCATTTTTCGAAATTGACGGCGGCTACATTCGCGTTCGGCTCGCTGCTGATCGGCATCGCCAACGCGCAAACCGTGCTGCGGTCGGCCGACACGCACCCCGACGGCTATCCGACGGTCGAGGCGGTGAAATACATGGGCGAGCTGATCAAGCAGCGCACCGATGGCCGCTATTCGGTCGAGGTCTATCATTCGGCGCAGCTCGGCGAGGAGAAGGACACGATCGAGCAGACCCAGACCGGCGTCATCGACCTCAACCGTGTCTCGATGGGGCCGTTCAACGGCATCGTGCCGGAAACCGCGGTGCCGTCGCTGCCCTACATATTCCGCTCGGTCGAACATATGCGCCATGTCATGGACGGGCCGATCGGCGACGACATACTGAAAGCTTTCGAGGCACATGACCTGGTCGGTCTGGCCTTCTACGATTCCGGCGCGCGCTCCTTCTACAACACCAAGAAGGACATCGCCTCGATCGCCGATCTGAAGGGCATGAAATTCCGCGTCATCCAGTCGGACGTGTTCGTCGACATGGTCAACGCACTGGGCGCCAACGCCACGCCAATGGCTTATGGCGAAGTCTATTCGGCACTTGAGACCGGCGTCATCGACGGCGCGGAAAACAACTGGCCGAGCTTCGAATCCGCCAAGCACTATGAGGTCGCCAAGCACTACACGCTCGACCAGCACCAGATCGTTCCGGAGGTGCTGGTGATGGCGAAGGCGAGCTGGGACAAGCTCTCGCCGGAAGACCAGGCGATCGTGCGCCAGGCGGCCAAGGACAGCGTCGTCAAGATGCGCGAACTGTGGGACGCGCAGGAGAAGAAATCCCGCGACATCGTCGAAAAGGCAGGCGTCAAGGTCAGCGAGATCGACAAGCAGCCGCTGATCGACGCGATGAAGCCGGTCTACGACAAATACCTGTCGACGCCGGCGCTGAAGGACCTCGCCGCCCGCGTCCAGGCAACCAAGTGAAGTCGGCCGCGGGGCGGGCAATGCACGCCGTCCCGCGCCTTCGTGACCGGCCGGCGATCGGGAGGATCAGATGGCGACAATGACAAGCAGCACGGCGCCGCCACGGTTCAGCGTCGTGCTTTCGAGGATCTGCGACGGGGCGCTCTATCTGGCCGGCATCGGGCTGGTCGCGATGACCGCGCTCGTCGCCTATCAGGTCTTCTTCCGCTTCGTGCTCAATTCGTCGCCGAGCTGGACCGAAACCAGCGCCATCATGCTGATGAACTGGTTCATCTTCCTCGGCGCCGCCGTCGGCGTGCGGGAGAACTACCATATGGGGTTCGACGTGCTGCTTTATGTCCTGCCGAAAGGCAGCAAGGGAGCGTTGCGCACGCTGTCGGATCTGATCGCGCTCGGCTTCGGATTCGGCATGGTCTGGTACGGCTGCAAGCTTGTCGGCCTGACCTGGCACACCATCATCCCGGCGCTCGAGCTGCCGGGCGGCTTCGACTATCTGCCGCTGGTCGGCGGCGGCGTGCTGATCTGCCTGTTCTCGGCCGAGCGCATCGCGCTGCGCTGGTCGGGCGTCGATATCGACAAGGACATCAATCTCGAGGACGTGCCGGAGATGCCGGCGGTGCAGGAGGCCTAGATGGAGCTCTGGATCCTGTTCGGCGTCTTCACGCTGCTGATGTTCGGCGGCACGCCGATCGCGTTCTGTCTTGGTGCGGCCTCCTTCGCCACCGTCCTCTATCTCGGCCTGCCGCCCCTGGTCGTGTTCCAGCAAATGAAATCGGGCATGAGCGCGTTCTCCCTGATGGCGATCCCGTTCTTCATCTATGCTGGCGATCTGATGGTGCGCGGCGGCATCGCGCAGCGCATCGTTTCCTTTGCCGGCTCCCTGGTCGGCCATGTCCGGGGCGGCCTGGGCCAGGTCAACATCATCGCCGGCACGCTGTTCGGCGGCATTTCCGGCTCGGCCGTGGCCGAGGCCGCGGCCGTCGGCGGGCTGATGATCCCGCAGATGAAGGCCCGGGGCTACGGCGCCGACTACGCCGTCAACGTCACCTCGATGGCGGCGCTGATCGCGCTGCTTTTGCCGCCATCGCAGAACATGATCATCTATTCGATCGCAGGGGGCGGCAAGATTTCGATCGCCGACCTGTTCACCGCCGGCATACTACCGGGCCTTTTGTTCGCCGCCTCGCTGATGGTCACCGCCTATTTCGTCGCCCGCAGCCGCGGCTACCCGGTCGAGGCCTTCCCCGGTTTTTCGCGCGTCGGGCAGCTGGCGCTCATCGCTATTCCGGGACTGCTCCTGATCGGCATCATCTTCGGCGGCGTCCGCTCCGGAATCTTCACAGCGACGGAGAGTTCGTGCATCGCCATTCTCTACGCCTTGCTTGTTACCGTCCTCGTTTACCGTTCGATGGGCTGGAGCGATTTCGTCCACGCCACCAAGGGCGCCGTGCGCACCACTTCGATGGTGCTGTTGATCATCGGTACGGCGGCTTCTTTCAGCTGGCTGATGGCCTATCTCAAAGTGCCGGTGCTGCTGATCGCCGGCATGAATGCGATCTCCACCGATCCGCTCGTCGTGCTGCTGCTGCTCAATGTCCTGATGCTGGTGCTCGGTACCTTCATGGACATGGGGCCGATGATCATCATCTGCACGCCGATCTTCCTGCCGCTTGTCACGCATTATGGCGTGGATCCTGTGCATTTCGGCGTCATCACCATCCTCAATCTCGGCATCGGGCTGAACACGCCGCCGGTCGGCACGGTGCAGTTCGTCGCCTGCGCCGTCGGCAAGATCACGGTCTGGGAAGCGATGCGCTCGATCTGGCCGTTCTATGGCGCCGGTATCGTGGTTCTCGGGCTGGTGACGTATATTCCGGCCATCTCGCTCTGGTTGCCGAGCGTGTTCAAATAGAGGACGACATGGCATTGGATAGCGCAACCGACCTCAGGGTCGAGAGAAAACCCAAACTGTCGGAGACCGTCGTCGCGGCAATCCGCAGGCAGCTTCAGGCCGGCGAGATCCTGCCCGGCCACAAACTGCCGACCGAGGGCCAGCTGACCGAAACCTTCGGCGTCAGCCGCACCGTCATCCGCGAAGCCCTGGCCAAGCTCGCCGCCGACGGCCTGGTCGAGCCGCGGCAGGGCGCCGGCGTCTTCGTCACAGAGCACATCTCGACGATGTTCGGGGCGCTCGCTGCCGATATGGGCAGCAAGGATTCGATCGCACTCAATGTGCTCGAAGTGCGGCTCGCCATCGAGATCGAATCGGCCGGGCTCGCCGCCATCCGCCGCAACGCGGCCCAGGAGGCGGCGATCCAGGAAGCCTTCTTCGACTTCGAACGGCTGCTGCTCGCCAGCGAGCCGACCGGTCCGGCCGACCTCGCCTTCCATCGCGCCATCGCCAGCGCCACCAACAATCCGTTCTATGTCGAGATGCTCGACGTGCTCGGCCGGCGGGCCATTCCGTGCGATGTGACCTCGCCCTGGTCGACCGAGCTTGTGCAGTCCGACAGCTATCAGCGCGGGCTGCAGCGTGAGCACCTGGTGATCCTGAACGCGATCACATCCGGCGATGCCGAAGCCGCGCGCGAGGCGATGCGCACGCACCTCTCGGCCAGCCAGCAGCGCTATCGCGAGCGCCTGCACGCGCGGCAGGTCTATTATTCCGACTCGGTCAAGGCGGCCGGCGGCGAATGATCCATCTCAAGTCAGGACAGCAATGAGCCAGAACCACACCGACTATACATCGCGCTTCGCCATCGACCCCGCCGCCGCCGCGGCCATGGGTACCGACGAACTGCGCCACAATTTCCACATCGAAGACCTGTTCCAGCCCGACCGCGTCGGCCTGACCTACACACATTACGACCGCATGATCGTCGGCGGCGCGATGCCGGCCGGCGCGCCGCTTCGGCTGGAGGCAATCAAGCCGACCGGAACGAAAGGCTTTCTCGATCGCCGCGAGTTGATCGCCGTCAATATCGGCGGGGCCGGCACGATCGAAGCCGGCGGCCAGCTCCATGAGCTGCAGGCGCGCGACATGCTCTATCTCGGCATGGGCACGCAGGACGTGTCGTTCGCCTCAGTCGACAAGGCGGCGCCGGCGAAGTTTTATCTGCTCAGCGCGCCGGCGCATCAAACCTTTCCCAACCGGCTGATCCGCATCGGTGACGCCCGGCGTCTCGATCTCGGCAGCAAGGAGGCCTGCAATGAACGCTCGATCTTCCAGTTCATCCATGCCGACGGGGCCAGGACCTGCCAGCTCGTCGTCGGGATGACGCAACTTGCGCCGGGCTCCATCTGGAACACCATGCCGTGCCATGTGCACGACCGGCGCATGGAGGCCTATCTCTATTTCGACCTGCCGGAGGCGGCGCGCGTCTTCCATTTCATGGGCGAGCCGGACGAGACCCGACACATCGTCATGCGCAACGAGGAGGCCGTGCTGTCGCCGGGCTGGTCTATCCATTCAGGCGCCGGCACCTCCAGCTATGCCTTCATCTGGGCGATGGCCGGCGACAATGTCGACTACACCGATGTGGATCCGGTGGCGATGGAAGACCTGCGGTGAGCGATCTTTCCGCCTTCAGCCTGACCGGCCGGCGCATCCTCGTCACCGGCGCCAACACCGGCATCGGCCAGGGCATTGCCGTCTCGATCGCGCGCGCCGGCGGCACGGTCGTCGGTGTCGGCCGTTCCTCGATGGATGAGACGGCCGCAAGGATCGCCGCGGCGGGCGGGCGGTTCGAGGCGGTCGCGGCCGATCTTGCCGACACATCCGCCGCAGGTCCGATGCTGGAGCGCGTGTGGGACGAAAGCGGGCCGCTCGACGGGCTGGTCAACAATGCCGGCATCATCCGGCGCGCCGATGCAATCGACCTTTCTGAGGCCGATTGGGACGAGGTGCTCGACCTCAACCTGAAGACGGCTTTTCTGCTCTGCCAAGGCTTTGCCAGGCGCGTCCTTGCCGGCGGACGCAAAGGCAAGATCGTCAACATCGCCTCGGTGCTGAGCTTCCAGGGCGGCATCCGCGTCGCGTCCTACACCGCCTCGAAGCATGGCGTGCTCGGCATCACCCGGCTGCTCGCCTGCGAATGGGCAGCGAAAGGCATCAACGTCAACGGCATCGCGCCGGGCTATATCGAAACCAACAATACGCAGGCGCTGCGCGCCGATCCCGACCGCAGCGCCTCTATCCTGGCGCGCATTCCGGCCGGCCGCTGGGGCCGGCCGGAAGATATTGGCGATGCGGCGGCCTTCCTGCTGGCGCCGGCGTCGGACTATATGCATGGCGCGGTGGTGCCGGTGGACGGCGGCTGGCTGGCTCGGTGAGGATCTGTCTCGACGAGGATATTGGGATGAGCGAAACGAAAATCTTCTCCCAGGCCGGCGCGGGCGCCTGGACGGCGACGCCGGACGGCAACAGGCGGCGCGTTCTCCTGCACACGGATGAACTGATGATGGTCGAGTTCGCCTTCGACAAGGGCGGCGTCGGCGCCCTGCATTCGCATCCGCATGTACAGGCAAGCTACGTCGCCGAGGGCCGCTTCGAGGTGACCATCGACGGCCGGACCGAAATCATCGAGACAGGCGGCAGCTTCATCGTGCCGTCAGGCCTGGTGCATGGCGTCAAGGCGCTCGAAGCCGGCCGGCTGGTCGACAGCTTTACGCCGCACCGCGCCGATTTCCTCGCCTGAGGGCCGGCCATGCGATGAGCGATGGACGCTCGTTTCGGCGCGCTGTTTCCAAATGAAAAACCCGCGCCTCCGGAGAGGCGCGGGTCTGTTGCCTGGGCGCTTGCGCGCCGCGGTACTCGAAACGTGGCCGCAGGAAATGGAGCCTGCCGAATCATGGTGAAGATAGGCTTAACGCGCGGACGCCATGTGATAGCGCCGCCATGTGATCGCGTCGCCGGCGGCGGGCGCCGCACGGCGTTCAAGTGATGTGCCTGAGCAGGCCGAAAAGCCGTTCGAAGGTCCTGCCATAGGGCGGACGCAGAAGGCTCCCCGCGCTCAAGCGCGACTGCAGGAAAACCGGCTTCACCTTGCTGAAGGTGCGAAAGCCCCATTCCCCGTGATAGGCGCCCATGCCGCTGGCGCCGACGCCGCCGAAGGGTTGGTTCTCCTGCACCAGATGCAGCATGCAATCGTTGATGGTGACGCCGCCGGCGATGGTCTCGTGCAGGATGCGTTGCTGGTTGCCGCCGTCTCGCCCGAACCAGTAGAGCGCCAGCGGCCGGTCGGCCCGGTTGACATGGGCGATGGCGTCGTCGATCCCGGCATATTCGAGGATCGGCAGCACCGGCCCGAAAATCTCTTCGCGCATCAGCCGCAGGTCGGGATCGGCGTTCCTGACCAGGGTCGGCGGCAATTTGCGGCCTGCGGCGCCGAACGCCTCGCCGGCCGGGTTGATTTCGATGACATCGGCGCCGGCGTCTCGGGTCTCCGCGATCATGGCCCGCAGGCGCTGATAATGCCGGTCGCTGACGATGGCGGTATAGTCCGGATTGTCGCGCAGGCTGGGGTAGAGCTTCGCCATAGCCGCCGCGAGTTTCTCTGCCACGATGCCTGACTGTCCCTTGGGCACCAGCAGGTAGTCCGGCGCGATGCAGGTCTGCCCGGCATTGAGGAGCTTGCCATAGGCGACGCTGGCCGCCGCCGCATCGAGGTCGCATGAGGGGTCGAAGATTGCCGGCGACTTGCCGCCGAGTTCCAACGTGACTGGAGTGAGGTTGGCCGCGGCGGCCAATGCGACCTCGCGGCCGACGGCCGTCGAACCGGTGAACAGCAGGTGATCGAAAGGCATCGACACGAAAGCCTTGCCGACCTCCGCGTCGCCGGTGATGATGCCGAGTTCGTCCGGTGCGAAATGCTCGGCGGCCAGGCGCGCCAGCAGCGCTGAAAAGGCGGGCGTCAATTCGGAGGGTTTGACCAGCACGCGATTGCCGGCGGCGAGCGCCGCGGTGACCGGCGCGACGGCGAGCTGGAAAGGGTAATTCCAGGGCGATACGATGCCGACGACACCGAGCGGCTGCGGGACGAGGCGGTTCCTGCCCGGCAGAAACGGCAAGGTGGTGGCGACGCGGCGTTCCCGCATCCAGCCTTTCAGGTGAGACAGCGCGTGGCGGATGCCGGCCCGCACCACGAACAGCTCGGCAAGGCGGGTCTCATGCGCCGAGCGGCCGCCAAAGTCGGTGTCGATCGCAGCGCAGATGTGAGCCTCATGCTTTTCCGTGAGCGCCAGCAGCCGGGCGAGGCGATCCTTGCGGACATCGAGGCCCGGAAAGGGCTGCGCCTCGAATGCGGCGCGCTGCTGCTTGAAGCGTTCGCCGAGAGCATCCTGTCTGGTCTGCAGCATCGCTCTCTCCCTGGTCGTCCCGGGCAAGCTTACATCGCAGCACGTGAGGGAATCCAGCAGGGGTGCTGATGTCGCAGGGGAAGGCGCGAATTGGAGCCGGTGGACATGCCACCCCGCGCATCCACGGATAGCGTTCCGGCGATCTTCGCTTTAAGAACGTTGCCTCAGCCAAACCGGGGACCATTGCGAGATGCCAATATCGACGGCAAGTGTTCCGCCGGATGCACCACACCGCAAGCAACGCGTGCTGAAGGACGTGTTCGGCTTCGACGATTTTCGTCCCGGCCAGGCCGAAATCATGGACGCGCTGCTGGGCGGACGCCATGTGCTGGCCGTCATGCCGACGGGTGCGGGCAAATCGCTCTGCTACCAGGTTCCGGCGCTGGTCCTGGGCGGCCTTGCGATCGTCGTCTCGCCGCTGGTGGCGCTGATGCAGGATCAGGTCGCGGCGTTGCGCCTTGCCGGCGTGGCAGCCGATACGATCAACTCCTCGATCGAGCGCGAGGCCAATGTGGCGGCATGGCGCCGTGTCGCCTCCGGCCAGACGCGCCTGCTCTACCTCGCGCCGGAGCGGCTGATGACGGAGCGGATGCTCGAGGCGCTGGCCAGGCTCGACGTCAGCCTGATCGCCATCGACGAGGCGCATTGCATCTCGCAATGGGGTCCGGCGTTCCGGCGCGAATATGAGGATCTGTCGCGGCTGCGCTCCATTTTCCCGCAAGTGCCGATCATCGCGCTGACGGCGACGGCGGACGAGGCTACCCGCATCGATATCGAAGCGCGTCTGTTCGCCGGGCGCGCCGAAACCGTGGTGCTGGGTTTCGACCGGCCGAACATCAAGCTTGCCCTCGAGGCCAAGCAGGACAGCAAGCGCCAGTTGCTGCGCTTCGTCGAGCGTCACGCGGGCAAAAGCGGCATCGTCTACTGCCTGTCGCGCAAGAAGACCGAGGAGATGGCGGCTTTTCTCGAGAAGAACGGCGTGACCGCGCTCGCCTATCACGCCGGGATGAGCAAGGAGGCGCGTGAGGCGAACCAAAACGCTTTCATGACGCTCTCCGGCGTCGTCATGGTGGCGACCATCGCCTTCGGCATGGGCATCGACAAGCCCGACGTCGCCTATGTCTTCCACACCGACCTGCCGGGCAGCCTCGAAGCCTACTATCAGGAGATCGGCCGCGCCGGCCGCGACGGGCGGGCAGCCGAGGCGCATATGCTCTACGGGCTCGGCGATATCCGCATGCGGCGCCTGTTCATCGACGACGAAGAATCATCACCTGAACACAAGAAGCGCGGGCATCGCCGGCTCGATACGTTGATCGGCTATTGCGAGGCGGTACAGTGCCGCCGGCAGATCCTGCTCGGCTATTTCGGCGAACAGGCAGCGCCCTGCGGCAATTGCGACAACTGCCTCGACCAGGCGCCGCGCGCCGATGGCGGAGCGGAAGCGCGGATCATCCTGACGGCAGTCGCGCAGACCGGCGAGCGCTTCGGCGCCGCCCATGTCATCGACATACTGCTCGGCCACGAGACCGAGAAAGTACTGGCGAGAGGCCATCAAACGCTGACCAGTTTCCGGGCCGGCGCGGCGCATAGGAAAACGGTCTGGCTGTCGCTTATCCGGCAACTGGTCGCCGGCGGGTTCCTTGTGCCGGATCCGGACGGCCATGGCGGCCTCGCCATTTCCGAAAGCGGCCGCGCCCTCGGGCGCGGCGAGGTTGCGTTCCATTATCGCGTCGAGATGCGGGACCCTCTCGCGCGCGGCAGGAAGCGTTCCGGGGAAAGCTCCGCCGCCAGCGCCGAGGGTGTGGATGCATCGCTGCTGGGCGCGCTCAAGGCGCTGCGGCTGCGGCTGGCCAAGGAGCGGCAGGTGCCGGCCTATGTCGTGTTCTCGGACCGCACGCTGATCGACATGGCCGAACGCCGCCCGCGCGACCTCGACGCGTTCGCCGAGGTGAATGGCGTGGGAGCGGCAAAGCTTAGGGAATTCGGGGAAATTTTTCTGGGCGCAATCGCGGGACATCATCCGAATTGAGCTGAACCGGTTGGCGCGTCACGCCCAGGCTACAGCGGGTAAACTGTCACGCATGTCTCCGGGCTGTACAGAAGCAGAAATGGCGGAGACAACGAGAGAAAATTCGAACCCGCCCGCTGACTGAACCGATCCTGCGAAGCTCGAAGAGCGAAGCAGGATGGCGGAGAGGGAGGGATTCGAACCCCCGATGGGCTTGCACCCATGCCGCATTTCGAGTGCGGTGCATTCGACCACTCTGCCACCTCTCCGCGGTCATGGTCAGCCGTTGCCGGCGCGGCGCACTAGATAACGGCTGAACGGGCAGGTTACAAGGCCAAATCGGCCGGAAACTCAGCTTGCGTCAGAGGCTGGCCCGGAGCGACGCCGTCCCGACCGCGGTAGACGATGCCGGACACTTCGCCGGCCAGCAATCCGGCCAAGATTTCGAACTCGGGTTAACGAGGCCTGAGGACGCCAGTCCGGCAGTGCCGGCGACCTCCTAATAGGAATTTTTTCTTGACGGGGTGAAGGCAACTATGGTAGATATCTGGTCATGGTGCTGAGTTGCGCCAGGGACCCGCCGCACAGGCGGGTTTTTCCGTTCAAGGCTCCATCACCAGCGCCCCGACGAAGGCTCCGAAGGAACCCGTTAGCCCGGATTCGTTGCCCTGAGAATCTGGCCGTTTGCCTTGACTCGCGACAAACCTTCGGTTAGGGACAGCGCGCAATCGGCGTGGAGGGTTCTTCCGCGCCGCTTGTTTTTTGAACCCGCAGACTGACAAAAAGACGGCCGAACCGCCACAGGCGGTTCATCGAGGCCGACCGAACAGCGAAAGGAAAAAAATGTTCGCAGTCATCAAAACGGGCGGCAAGCAGTATCGCGTCGCCGCCAACGATCTCCTGAAGATCGAAAAAGTCGAAGCCAATGTCGGCGACATCGTCGAGATCGGCCACGTGCTCGCGCATGGCGAGGGCGAGAATGTCACGTTCGGCGCGCCGTTCGTCGACGGCGCGGTCGTCACCGCCGAAGTCGTCGAGCAGGGCAAGAACCGCACGGTCATCGCCTTCAAGAAGCGCCGCCGCCAGAATTCGCGCCGCAAGATCGGCCATCGCCAGTTGCTGACCACGGTCAGGATCTCCGAGATCCTGCTGGGCGGCGCCAAGCCGGCCAAGAAGACCGCTGCCAAGGCGGAAGCCAAGGCCGAGGTAGCCGCCGACGCGGCGCCGAAGGAAGCCAAGGCCAAGAAGGACGCCCCGAAGGAAGAGGCAAAGGCCGAGACCGCGGCAGCGCCGCTGTTCAAGGCGCCGAAGGGCGAGCCGGACGATCTGACCGTGATCAAGGGCATCGGCCCGGTCGCCGCCAAGGATCTCAACGAACAGGGCATCATCACCTTCGCGCAGCTCGCCAAGCTGACTGAGAAGGATGTGGCCAAGATCGACGAGAACATGCCGTTCAGCGCCGACCAGATCAAGGACTGGCGCGAGCAGGCCAAGGAACTGGCGAAGAAGTAAGGCGAACCGGCGCGAAACGTCGCCGGATCGGACTTGAAACGGAACGCGAACGCGTTCATAAGACCATTCAAGCGCCCCTGGGCGCATCGGAGTTAGTTAGATGGCACACAAGAAAGCTGGCGGCTCGTCGCGCAACGGTCGCGACTCGCATTCCAAGCGTCTGGGCGTGAAGAAGTTCGGCGGCGAAGCCGTCATCCCGGGCAACATCATCATTCGTCAACGCGGCACCACCTGGCATCCCGGCGTCAACGTTGGCATGGGTACCGACCATACGCTTTTCGCGCTCGAAGCCGGCGCCGTGACGTTCAACAAAAAAGCCAACGGCCGAACCTACGTATCGGTCAACCCGATTACCAAAGCAGCGGAGTAGCCGGTTCCGCACCACAACACCGGCAGCCCATCTCGGGAACCGGTGTCTGGAAGCCAGAAGGTTTGGCAAAGCCAGGAAAAGGATCAGGGGAGATGGGTTTCCATCTCCCTTTTTTCTTGTGCCTGGAGGACTTTGACATGGTTGCCGAAGCGGAAGACTCAGAAGACGAAAGTTATGCGATCGATTGCCCGGTGCTGGTCACCGAGCGGCTGGTGATGCGGGCTCCGTGCGAAAGCGACATCGCGCAACTGGTCGAGCTAGCCGACAACCGTCATGTCGCCGAGATGCTGGCGCGCATGCCGCATCCCTATGGCGAGGCCGAGGCACGCGCTTTCCTGGCCATGGCCAAGTCGCGCCGCGCCGGCATCGCCTATGCGCTGACGCTGGCAGGCACTGAAACCTTCGTCGGCTGCGCCGGATTGAACACCACCGACCGCGGACTGGAGCTCGGCTACTGGATCGGAGAACCCTACTGGAAGCGCGGCTTCGCCACCGAGGCGTCGCACGCCCTGGTCGATCTCGCGTTCCAGCGCACAAACATCCAGGTGCTGCATGCCTCGACGCGGGTCATCAATCCGGCCTCGCGCCGGGTGATCCACAAATGCGGCTTCCAGTATGCCGGCCAGGGCATGCTGAACTCGATTGTCGCCGGCCAGGTGCCGGTCGAGCGTTACCGCCTCGACCGGAAGACATGGACCAGCCTGCGCAACTGGGTACATTTTTGATGTGTGCCGATATTCAGGTGAGGCCGGCCTGCAAACGCTGATTTTCTGCGCTTCCGGTGCTCGCGTACTTTAAGTACGCTCCGCTCCGGTTCTCGAAAACCAACGTTTTCGGCTCGGCCTGACCTGAATCTCAGCACACATCGGCGCTGGGCCTCTGGTCAAAGGTTCGGAAAGAATCGTGCATCGATTTGGGCTCAGCCCAGTTCGGCCCATACCGGCAGATGGTCCGAGCCAACAGCCTTTCGGTCGACCCACAGGCGCTTCAGCGACCGGGCAAGCGAGGCGCTGGTGAAGATATAGTCGATGCGCTTGTGGCGGTCGGTATTGCCGGGGTCCTTGGGGTCGACCCAGCTGACGAGATCGTCGCCGGCGACATTGAGGCGCACGGCGGCGTCGACGGCGAAATCAGCGGTCAGCGGCATGCCGAATTCGTGGTCCGGCCGGCCGGCGAGTTCGACATATTCAGGCGATCCGGCCAGCATGTTGAAGTCGCCCATGCCGACGAAGGCCTCGGGATGCGGCAGTTCCGGCAGGCCGATCTCGGCGACGCCGGACAGCGCGCCGCCTTCAAGCGCATAGTTCAACAGGCGCCGGCGCAGGAACTGGATCTGGCTGGCGCGCTCGACCGGGCTGCGGTGATCGAGATGGATGGAATAGAAGCGGATGAAACCAAGCGGCGTCTCGATCAGCGCCTCCAGCGCGCCGCGCTGGAAGTTCATCATCTCGAAGCTGCGGCTGCGCGGCAGGAGCAGGTTGCGCGACAGATGAATGGGCGTCTTCGACAACACCATGTTGCCGAGCTGGAAGGTGGTGGTGATGGCGCGGCCGTTCTCGATGCGCGAGCCGATATTGGCCTCGAAATTGCTGCCGTAGACGGCGAAATAGTCGGGCAGCGCTTCGCCGATCTCGGCGACCATGTCGCGTCCGCCGTTCCTGGGATTGTTGCGGGTGACTTCCTGCAGCGCGATGACGTCGGCGCCGCGCACGGCATCGGCGATGCGCGCGACATCGTACTGCCCGTCAAGGCCGATGCCGTACTGGATGTTGTAGGTTACAAGCTTCATCCGTCATCTCCGGCCAACCCCGCGCGGCCATTGTCATAAAACGGCCTCGCCCTTCGCCGCGCCTTGGTTTAGAGCAAGGCGCAAGGTTTAGAGCAATGCCGCAAGGCCAATAAAGAAACTGCTGTCCGATGAAATTTCTCGATCAAGCCAAGGTCTATGTCCGCTCCGGCGACGGGGGCGCCGGTTCGGTGTCGTTCCGGCGCGAGAAATTCATCGAGTTCGGCGGACCGGACGGCGGCGATGGCGGCCGCGGCGGCGACGTCTGGCTGGAAGCGGTCGACGGGCTGAACACGCTGATCGACTACCGCTACCAGCAGCATTTCAAGGCCAAGACCGGCACCCATGGCATGGGCCGCAACATGACCGGCGCCAAGGGCGCCGACGTCACGCTGAAAGTGCCGGCTGGAACGCAGGTGTTCGAAGAGGACAACGAGACGCTGATCTGCGACCTCACCGTGGTCGGCCAGCGCTTCCTGCTGGCCAAGGGCGGCAATGGCGGCTTCGGCAACCAGCACTTCAAGACCTCGACCAACCAGGCGCCGCGCCGCGCCAATCCGGGTCAGCCCGGCGAGGAGCTCAACATCTGGCTCAGGCTGAAGCTGATCGCCGATGCCGGGCTGGTCGGGCTGCCCAACGCCGGCAAATCGACCTTTCTCGCCGCCGTCACCGCCGCCAAGCCGAAGATCGCCGATTATCCCTTCACCACGCTGCATCCCGGCCTGGGGGTGGCACGCATCGATGCGCGCGAATTCGTCATCGCCGACATTCCCGGCCTCATCGAAGGCGCGCATGAGGGCGTCGGCATCGGCGATCGCTTCCTTGGCCATGTCGAGCGCACGCGCGTGCTGCTGCACCTGGTCTCGGCGCAGGAAGAAAATCCTGGCAAGGCCTACAAGACGGTGCGCGCCGAACTCGAAGCCTATGGCCATGGCTTGACCGACAAGGCCGAGATACTGGCCCTTTCACAGGTCGATACGCTCGATGCGGATGAGCGCAAGAAAAAGATCGCCTCGCTGAAGCGCGCCGCCGGCCGTGCGCCGATGCTTCTGTCGGCGGTCACCGGCGAAGGGGTCGAAGCGGTGCTGCGCGCGCTGATGGCGGTGGTAGCCGAAGCGCGCGACGCGATCGCGGCGCCGGTCGACACGCGCTGGGAAAAATAGCATGACCGTGCAGTCGCTGAAGAAATACCGGCGCATCACCGTCAAGATCGGCTCGGCGCTTCTGGTCGACCGCACCGCCGGGCTGAAGCGCGACTGGCTGGCCTCGCTGGCCGACGATATCGCCGTGCTGGCTCAAGGCGGCGCGGAAATCCTGGTCGTCTCGTCGGGCGCCATCGCGCTTGGCCGTACCATTCTTGACCTGGGAAAAAGGGCGCTGAAGCTCGAGGAGAGCCAGGCGGCCGCAGCCGTCGGCCAGATCGCGCTGGCCGGCGCCTGGTCGGATGCGCTCGGCAAGGGCGGGTTGAAATCGGGCCAGATCCTGCTCACGCTTGGCGACACCGAGGAGCGCCGCCGCTACCTCAACGCCCGGGCGACGATCTCGACGCTCTTGAAGATGGAGGCGGTGCCGGTCATCAACGAGAACGACACCGTGGCGACCTCCGAGATCCGCTATGGCGACAATGACCGACTGGCCGCGCGGGTGGCGACGATGATGGGCGCCGACCTTTTGGTGCTGCTCTCGGATATAGACGGTCTCTACACCGCGCCGCCGGCGCGTGACCCGGAGGCCAAATTCGTCGCAGTGGTCGATCGCATCACGCCTGAGATCGAAGCGATGGCGGGTGCCGCGGCTTCCGAACTGTCGCGCGGCGGCATGCGCACGAAGCTCGACGCCGGCAAGATCGCCACCGCGGCCGGCACCGCCATGATCATTACCTCCGGCACGCGGCTTTCGCCGCTGATGGCGATCGAGCGCGGCGAGCGCGCCACCTTCTTCCGCCCGAGCGCCAATCCGGTGAAAGGCTACAAGAGCTGGATCGCCGGCCAGCTCGAACCGGCGGGAAGGCTGACCGTCGATGCCGGCGCCGTCGGGGCGCTGACATCGGGCAAGTCGCTGCTGCCGGCCGGTGTGAAGCTGGTCAGCGGCAATTTCTCGCGCGGCGATACGGTGGCGATCCTGTCGCCCGAGGGCCGCGAGATCGCCCGCGGGCTGGTTGCCTATGATGCGGCGGATGCCGTAAGGATCGCAGGCCTGAAGACAACCGAAATCGAGACCGTGCTCGGCTACGAGGCGCGTTCGGCGATGATCCACCGCGACGACCTTGTGGTCAGCCTCGCGGGCGACCAAGTAACGGGCGGAGGATGAGCCATGCTGAAGCTGCATGAAAAATCCCGGAACGATACAGTGGCGACGATGGCCGACCTCGGCCGCCGTGCCCGCGCCGCCGCACGACCGCTGGCCATCGCTACGACAGCCGCCAAGAACGCGGCACTTGCCGCCATGGCGGAGGCGATCATCGCCCGCGAGCGAGCCATACTTGACGCCAATGCCATCGACATCGCGAACGGGCATGAAGCCGGCCTGTCGGCGTCCTCCATGGACCGGCTGAAGCTCAATCCAGCCCGCATCCGCGCCATGGCCGACGGCATTCGCGAAATTGCCGAACTCGGCGATCCCGTCGGCGACGTGATCGCCAGTTGGGAGCGGCCGAATGGCCTGCAGATCGAGCGCGTGCGCACACCGCTCGGCGTCATCGGCGTCATCTATGAGAGCCGGCCGAACGTCACGGCGGATGCCGGCGCGCTCTGCCTCAAGGCCGGCAACCCGGTGATCCTGCGCGGCGGCTCGGATTCGCTGAACTCGTCGTCGGTGATCCACGCCTGCCTGGTCGACGGCTTGAAGGCAGCCGGCCTGCCGCAGGACGCCATCCAGCTTGTGCCGACCGCCGACCGCGCCGCCGTCGGCGAAATGCTGAAGGGCCTCGGCGGCAATCTCGACGTCATCATCCCGCGCGGCGGCAAGAGCCTGGTCGAGCGGGTGCAGACCGAGGCCCGCGTGCCGGTCTTCGCGCATCTCGAAGGCATCTGCCATCTCTATGTCGACCGCTCGGCCAAGCTCGACATGGCGGTCGGCATCGCCGTCAACGCCAAGATGCGGCGCACCGGCGTCTGCGGCGCTGCCGAAACGCTGCTGGTCGACCGTGCGGTTGCCTCCACCCACCTGGTGCCGATCCTCGACGCCTTGCGCGCCGCCGGCTGCGAGATCCATGCCGGTGCCGAGGTGCTGAAGCTGTTCTTCGACGCCAAGCCAGCGACCGATGCCGACTGGGTCACCGAATATCTCGACGCCGTCATCGCGGTGAAGCTGGTCGACGGTGTCGCTGGCGCAATCGAGCATATCGAGACTTTCTCCTCCCATCACACCGAGGCGATCGTCGCCGAGGACGCGCAGGCGGTGGAACGGTTCTTCAACGAGATCGACTCGGCGATCCTGCTGCACAATGCCTCAACGCAGTTCGCCGATGGCGGCGAGTTCGGCATGGGCGCCGAGATCGGCATCGCCACCGGCAAGATGCACGCGCGCGGGCCCGTTGGCGTCGAGCAACTGACCTCGTTCAAATACCGCGTGCGCGGCTCGGGACAGGTGAGGCCTTGACGCTTTTCGTCCAAAGGGCCTGAAGCTTGCGCCCAGCCACCCCCCTCTGTCCTGCCGGACATCTCCCCCGCAAGGGGGGAGATCGGCTGACATTTTTGGTTTCGCCGATCTTCAATGCTCCAAGATTTGTGCCTTCACCGAAGCTGCTAATCTCCCCCCTTGCGGGGGAGATGTCCGGCAGGACAGAGGGGGGTGCCTAGCGAATGCTTTCCCTGCTTGAGCAACCTATCCCGTCCAGCTACCTCAAAATGCCGCATGCCGGCAAAGGCCTTGCCGTCGGCCTGTTCGGCGGCTCGTTCAATCCGCCGCATGCCGGCCACGCGCTGGTCGCCGAGATCGCGCTCAGGCGGCTGGCGCTCGATCAGTTGTGGTGGATGGTCACCCCGGGCAATCCGCTGAAGAACACGCACGAGCTGGCGCCGCTGGCCGAACGGCTGTGCCTGTCCGAGAAGATCGCCAAGAACCCGAAGATCAAGGTCACCGCTTTCGAAGCGGCGCATCATGTGCGCTACACCGCCGACGCGCTGGCGCTGGTCAAGGCGCGCAATCCCGGCGTCGACTTCGTCTGGATCATGGGCGCCGACAGCTTGCGCGATTTCCACCGCTGGCAGCGCTGGCGCGAAATCGTCATGACCTTCCCGATCGCGGTCATCGACCGTCCGGGCGCGACGCTGTCGTTCCTGTCGTCGGTCGTGGCCAAGACCTTCGACTATGCCCGCGTCGACGAAGGCGATGCGCCAAGGCTCGCCCGCATGAAGGCGCCCGCGTGGACCTTCATCCACGGCCCGCGCTCGTCGCTGTCGTCGACGGCTATCCGCGAGCAGGCGAAGGGCTGATCGGTACGCACAGCGCCCTTTCTTCGCAAGGAGGAAGGCAAGTCCGGCAATGTCGCTTTTGCGGCGGCCTTTCGTCATCGAATGGATGATCTTGCGCTGATATGACCACTCTCGTGAAAAGCCAAACCGAAACGGAACCGAGGCACGGCGACACGCCCACGCCGCTGATCGCGATTGCCAGCGTCGTGGTGTCGATGGCGCTGATCGCCATCGGCAACGGGCTGATGTTCGCTTACATCCCCGTCCGGCTCGGCGTGGAAGGCTTCGATCCGACCTGGGCCGGTCTGATCGTCACCGGTCTGTCGGCGGGTGGTCTCGCCGGCTGCATCCTGACCGGACCGCTGGTGCGCAGGGTTGGCCATGCCCGTGCCTTCATGGTGCTGTCGGCGCTGATCGCGCTGTCGAATGCCGCAATCGGCGCCGGGCCGCACCCCCTGTTGTGGATCGCGGCGCGCGCTCTCTACGGCTTTGCCATATGCGGGCTTTTCATCGTCGCGCAGAGCTGGCTCAACGATGCCGTGGCCAACGCCATACGCGGCAGGGTAATGGCCGTCTTCTACGTCGCCTATGTCGGCGGGCTCGGCATCGGCTATGCGACGCTGGCGCTGGTCGACATCAGGACGGCGGATGCATCGCTGATCGGCATAGCCTTCACCGCGCTATCCATCCTGCCCGTCGGGATGACCCGGCTGGCCCAGCCGCCGGCGCCGCAGGCGGCATCGGTGGCGCTGCGCCGGGCCTGGCGGATTTCGCCGGTCGGCGTCGCCGGCATGCTGGCGGTCGGTGGCCTGTCCATGTCGATTTCCGGTTTTGCGCCGATCCACGCCACCGCGAAGGGGTACAGCCAGGCCGACGTGGCGCTGCTGCTTTCGGTGATGCCGCTGGGCACGCTGATCCTGCAGGTTCCGCTCGGCTGGATTTCCGACCGCACCGATCGCCGCTATGTGCTGGTCGCGGCATCCGCGATCGCCGCGGCGGCAGGGATGTTTGCGCTCGGCTTCGACGGCGGTACGCTGGCGGTGCTGCTGGTGATCTATGTGATGTGGGACGGCGCCTCGGAATCGATCTACTCGTTGGCCAGTGCGCACGCCGCCGACCGCGCCGGCAAGGACGACATGGTGGCGCTGTCGAGTTCCTTGTTGTTTGCCTGGTCGCTGTCCGGCTTCATCGTGCCGGGCATCGTGACCGCGCTGTCAGCCGTCTTCGGCACGCAGGCCTTCATCTATGTAACAGTGGTCATCGCCTGCATCTTCTGCCTGTTCGTGCTTTTGCGCGTGTTCACCGCGCGGCCGGTGCCGGCAACCGAAACCGGCAGCTTCGCGCCGATGACGGCGCAAGCGCCATTGCCGGTGGAACTCGCCTTCGCGCCGGACGAACAGCACCGGCACAGGGGCGATTGACTATTGCCGGCGGGTTTCCGGCGCCGGGGCCTGCGGTGGCGGCAGCGGGATCGATATGCGTTCGCGGTCGAATTCCTGCTTGGCCCGCTTGGTGAGATCGGCCTGGGCGGCGAAGAAATCCACCGATGATGTCCAGTAACGCAAGGTGATCGAGACGGTGCTTTCGCCCAATGCCGCGACAAAGGCGGTCGGCGCCGGCTCACGCTTGACGCGGCGCTCGGCGGCGGCGATCGCAAGCAGCGTCTTCTGGGCGCGGTCGATGTCGTTCCAGGAGCCGATCGAGAGGGTGATGTCGCCGCGCCGCACGCCGTTGCGCGAAAAATTGCGCACCGGCTGGTTCCACAGCGTCGAGTTGGGCGCCAGGATGTAGACGCCTTCGGCGCTCCGGAGCTTGGTGGCGAAAAGGCCGATTTCCTCGATCGAGCCGGCAATGGACCCGACTTCGACGGATTCGCCGATGCGGAACGGCCGCAATGCCAAAAGCATGATCCCGGCGGCAATGTTCTGCAGCGTGCCTTGCAGCGCCAGGCCGATGGCCAGGCCGATGGCGCCGATCGCGGCGATGATCGAGGCCGTCTGCACGCCGAACTGGCCGAGCACCATGATGACGACCAGGACGAGGATGGCATAGCGGACGATCTTGGAAAAGAAGTGCCGCAGCGTCTGGTCAAAGCCATGGATGTGGCCCAGGCCGGCAAAAATCGAACGCTCGGCAAAGCCGGCGACGATGTAGCCGACAACCAGAAGGATGACGGCGCCGACCGCCGAAAGGGAATAGGAGACAATGAGCGCGCTGAGCTGAGAGAGCCCCGCCTGCACGGTCAGGAGGGCATTTTGCGGGTCGATCGGCATAATGGGATTCCGGTTGATCAATCAGCCGATAACCCCTGCGGAACGCCTGGGTTCCGATCTTTTGCGTGTCGCGCGGAACAAGCGGAGCCTCAATGAGTTCGCATGGAAGCGGGGCTCCGTCTTGAAACTGCAACGGAACTCTGCCTATCTAAGCGGTGTCACCCGCTTTCAGGGGTGATTTGGTTGTTCTTGCTGCGAAAGGAAATACACTGAGAACAGCACTGCGGAAGAAGGCCGACATCGTGCCCTCGCCGGCCGGGATCAGCGTAAACGACGCCGTGTCCCGCGCCATCAAGACAGTCCTTGCCAGTCTGGAAGACTCCAAGGCCGAAAACATCGTCTCAATCGACATTCAGGGAAAATCGAGCCTCGGCGACTACATGGTCGTCGCGTCGGGTCGATCGCACCGTCATGTCTCGGCTGTTGCCGATCATCTCCTCAAGGCGTTGAAGGATGCCGGCCTCGGCACGGCGCGTGTCGAGGGGCTGTCCGGCGCCGACTGGGTCCTGATCGATTCAGGCGACATTATCGTCCATGTCTTCCGCCCCGAAGTCCGCGAATTCTACAATCTCGAAAAGATGTGGCAGGCGCCGGACCTCGAGGAAGAGACCTTGCACTGAGCCGGTTGGTTTGGATGCGTGCCGTGGTTCCTGGCCCATTGACGATTTTCGGGCGACACGCATCGGCGGCCCTCTGAGGCGAGGATGAAGATTACCGTTCATGCCGTGGGCCGGATGAAAAGCGGCCCCGAGAGAGAACTCGCCGACCGCTATTTCGAGCGTTTCTCCAAGAGCGGCCCGGCTGTCGGCCTCGAATTCTCCGGCATCGCCGAGATCGCCGAAGGCCGCGCCCAGAACGCCGATGAACGCCGGCGCGATGAAGGCGCAAGGCTGCAGGCGCAGTTGCAGCCCGGCTCGGCGCTGATCCTGCTCGACGAGCGCGGCAAGAACCTGTCCTCGGAAGATTTCGCCGGCCGCATCGGCCAATTGCGCGACGCTGGCCGCAAGGCGCTGGCGCTGGCCATAGGCGGCGCCGATGGCCACGATCCGTCGTTGCGCGCCCAGGCCGAGCTGGTGATGTCTTTCGGTGCGCTGACATGGCCGCACCAATTGGTGCGGGTGATGCTGGCAGAGCAGCTCTACAGGGTCTCGACGATCCTGTCCGGCCACCCCTATCACAGAACCTGAAGGTCGCATCGCACCGAATTCCGCCCCAATGCCGCGCAAGATCACGGCTTCGGGCCGGCTTTCCCTATTTTGCTCACCGGTGTGCGACACCGCTGCACAGTTTTGGGCGATGCGCATTAATATGGTTGATGGTTCGTTAACGAAGCCGCAGATAGAGTCCATCCCGCATGGCTGAAGGCTGGAAATCGACGACGGGCTCATCGACAGCGGGCTCCTGGCGCGCGCGCTGCGGCATCGCGGCGGCGGTGGTCATCCTTTCGCTCAATGCCGCATGGGCCGAGAACACGCTCGACATGGCCCCCGATCCGGACCAGAGCCGCGCCGAATACGAACAGATCTCCAAGGAGATAAGCCTGTCGTCCGAGCGGCTGGCCAAGCTGGCCGCCGACATCGCCGCGGTCAAGAAGGACCACGCCTCGATCACCGCCGCGCTGATCCAGTCGGCAATGACCGAGCAAAAGCTTGGGCAGGACATCGAGGACATCGGCGCCAAGCTGGAGGGGCTGAAGACCCAGCAGCAGAAGATCCGCGCCTCGCTGATGGCGCGGCGCGACGTGCTGGCGGAGGTGCTGGGCGCATTGCAGCGCATGGGGCTGAACCCGCCGCCGGCGATCCTGGTCAAGCCGGAGGACGCGCTGTCGTCGGTGCGCAGCGCCATCTTGCTTGGCGCCGTGGTGCCTGAATTGCGCCAGCAGACCGACAGGCTCCTGGCCGACCTCAAGGAGCAGACACGAGTGACGGCCTCGATCGAGGCCGAGCGGGCACGGCTGACGGCGGCAGTCGGCGAGCAGACTGCGGAAAAGAAGCGGCTCGGCATGCTGCTGGAAGCCAAGCAGAAGCTCGAAGCCGACACGCAGGCGCAGTTGTCGGCCGAGCGACAGCATTCCGAGGCGCTCGCGGCCAAGGCCAGCAGCCTGAAGGAATTGATCGCCTCGCTCGAAGCCCAGGCCGAACGCAACCGCAAGGCCGCGGATGCCGCAAAGGCCGCGGAGGCCGGCCAAGCCGGCGGCGACAAGGCGGGCGGCGACAAGGCGGGCAGGGATAAGGCGGGCGGCGATATGACGGCGTCGCTGCCGGTTCCCGAGGCCAACCGGCTTGCCGCTGCGGCACCCTTCTCGGCGCTGCAAGGACAGATCGCGCTGCCGGTCATCGGCCGCATTAAACGCCGGTTCGGCGCCGAAGACGGTAACGGCGCGGTGATGCTTGGGGACATGGTTGCGACACAATCGGGCGCCATCGTCACCGCACCGGCGGATGGGAATGTGCTTTATGCGGGGCCGTTTCGCTCCTACGGTCAACTCTTGATCCTGAATGCCGGCGACGGTTATCATGTCGTCTTGGCGGGGATGAGCAGAATCAGCGTCGCAACCGGCCAATCAGTGCTCGCAGGAGAGCCGGTCGGTGCGATGGGAGAGGCCCGGGTGGCAAGCACCTCGGCTTCGAAGAATGGAAATGCCACGCCGGAGCTCTATGTCGAGTTCCGCAAGGATGGAAAACCCGTCGATCCGGCCCCATGGTGGGCGGACCGTTTTTCTGGAAGGACGTGAAATGATGCGGAAACTGTCGCTTCTGTTTGCCGGTGCGCTGATGGGCGCGTCCGCCATGAGCCTGGTCTATGGCGCGCCCGGCTCGGCAGCGAACGCTGCGGGGTCGGAGACCTACAAGCAACTGGCGATCTTCGGCGATATCTTCGAGCGCGTGCGGGCGCAGTATGTGACGCCCCCCGACGACAAATCGCTGGTCGAGAACGCCATCAACGGCATGCTTGCCTCGCTCGACCCGCACTCCTCGTACATGAACGCCGAGCAGGCGCAGGACATGCGCGTGCAGACCAAGGGTGAATTCGGCGGCCTCGGCATCGAGGTCACCATGGAGAACGATCTGGTCAAGGTGATTACGCCGATCGACGATACGCCGGCCGCCAAGGCGGGCGTGCTGGCAGGCGATTACATCGCCAAGATCGATGGCGAGGAGGTTCGCGGCCTGACCCTGAACGACGCGGTCGACAAGATGCGCGGCCTGGTCAACACGCCGATCAAGCTCACCATCCTGCGCCAGGGCGCCGACAAGCCGATCGAGCTGACGGTGGTGCGCGACATCATCAAGGTCAAGGCGGTCAAGTTCCGGGTCGAGAACGACATCGGCTACATGAAGATCACCTCCTTCACCGAAAAGACCTATGACGACCTCGAGAATGCCATCGACACCATCAAGAAGCAGGTGCCGAACGACAAGCTCAAGGGCTATGTGCTCGATCTGCGCCTCAATCCCGGCGGTCTGCTCGATCAGGCGGTAAGCGTATCGGACGCCTTCCTCAACCGTGGCGAGATCGTTTCGACGCGCGGCCGCGATCCCAAGGACGTTACCCGCTTCGACGCCAAGTCCAAGCAGGTCGACGATATCGGCGGCAAGCCGCTGATCGTGCTGGTCAATGGCGGATCGGCCAGTGCGTCCGAAATCGTCGCTGGCGCGCTGCAGGACCTGCGCCGCGCCACGGTGGTCGGAACGCAGTCCTTCGGCAAGGGTTCGGTGCAGACCATCATCCCGCTTGGCGAGAACGGCGCGCTCAGGCTGACGACGGCGCTCTATTACACGCCGTCCGGCAAGTCGATCCAGGGCAAGGGCATCACGCCCGACATCAAGGTCGACCAGCCGCTGCCGCCGGAACTGCAGGGCAGGGACCTGACGCGCGGCGAATCCGACCTCAAGGGCCACATCAAGGGTGCCGACGAGAGCTCGACCGGTTCGGGCTCGGCAGCCTATGTGCCGCCGGATCCGAAGAACGACCTCCAGCTCATCTATGCCGAGCAGCTTCTGCGCGGCCAGAAGACCGATCCGTCCTTCCCGCCCAATCCGCAGAAGGCTGTCCTCAACCAGTAACAGGTGGCGGCCAACAACGGGTCTGGCCGCCCGATGGAAGCAATGCGATGCTGCCGGGACCGAAAGGTTCCGGCAGTTTGATTCGGGGGTAACGCGAATCCCTCGATACAGGGCGCCAGGGGTGCGCCGGGGTTGAAGAATTCGCGCATGTCTCTTCGAAAGGTTCCATGTTCGAAGCCATGCGGACGGGGACAGGGCTTGGCTGATATCGGCAAGGACATCGAACGACCGCTCGGACTGACTGTCCGTCCGCCGCGCGCCGCCGGCAAGGTCAGCGTGGGTGCGCTCGTGGCTGCGTTCGTCGTGCTGGCCGTTGTCGGCGTCTCCGGCGCGATCGCGCTCAGGGACAAGCCGTTTCGCAAGCCGCAGGAAGTCGCGGTTTCGACGCCGAAAGTGGTGCCGGAGCCGACCGCTGCGCCGTCCGCTTTGGCGCCGGTCACGACGCCAAAGGCGGAAATGCCGGCCAAGGCTGGGGGCCCGCAGATCATCCATGTGCAGACAGAGGAAGGCGATGGTCCGCCCAAGGCGGCAATCGTCATCCGCGATCCGTCGACCATCGGCCAAAACCTGAAGATCGCGCATATTCCCGACAGGGCGCTGATCGAGGCCGGCGATGCCGGCCCCTTGCCGGTGCGCGCCGCAGACGGCCGGCGGCCCTTCGATGTCTACGCGCGGCCGTGGTCAGGCGCGCGCGGCGCCCGCGTGGCGATCGTCATCGGCGGGCTCGCGGTTTCACAGACCGGCACCCAGGCGGCCATCGCCAAGCTGCCGGCGGAAGTGACGCTGGCGTTCGCGCCGCAAGGCAACAGCATCGGCCGCTGGATGCAGGCCGCCCGGCAGAGCGGCCACGAGATCGTCATGCAGGTGCCGCTCGAACCGTTCGACTATCCCAATGTCAACCCCGGGCGCAACACGCTGACGGTGGCGGCGAGCGCGGAAGAGAACCTGAAGAACCTGCGCTGGGCACTGTCGCGGACGACGAACTATACCGGTGTCATGAACTATATGGGCGCGCGGTTCTCCGCTGACCCGGCGGCAATGGAGCCCTTCATGGCCGAGCTCGGCAAGCGCGGACTCGCCTATATCGACGACGGCTCGTCGGCGCGCAGCCTGGCGCCGGATCTGGCGCTGAAGGACGGCGTGCCCTTCGTCGCCGGCGATACGGCGATCGACGCCGTGCAGGATCGCGGCGCCATCCTGAAGAAACTGGACAGCCTGGAGGCGACCGCCCGTGCCAAGGGCACCGCGGTCGGCATCGGCTCCGCTTTCGACCTGACGGTCGACACGGTGTCGTCATGGGTGGCCGAGGCCAAGAAACGCGGCATCGAGATCGTGCCGATTTCAGCGGTGGCGATCGATCCGCAAAAGGGTTAGCCACCGGGAAACAGCTTGAAAGACTGAATGATGCCGAAGACGAAGAAGGTCGACCGCGAGACGCTGCCCTACCGTCCCTGTGTCGGGCTGATGATCCTCAACGCCGAGGGCCTGGTCTGGGTCGGCCATCGCATCGCCGAGCCGGACAGCGAATTCGCCGGCACCACGCAGCTCTGGCAGATGCCGCAAGGCGGCATCGACAAGGGCGAGGAGCCCCTGCAGGCGGCGGAGCGGGAGCTCTATGAGGAGACCGGCATGCGCAGCGTCTCGCTGCTCGCCGAGGCGCCGGACTGGATCAACTATGATCTGCCGGACAACCTGGTCGGCGTCGCCTTCAAGGGGCGCTATCGGGGTCAGACGCAGCGATGGTTCGCTTTCCGCTTCCATGGCGATACCAGCGAGATCCAGATCAATCCGCCGCCCGGCGGCCACACCGCCGAATTCGACAAATGGTCGTGGCGGCCGATGCAGGAGCTGCCCGACCTGATCGTGCCGTTCAAGCGCAAGGTCTATGAAGACGTGGTGACGGCGTTCCGTCACCTTGTGCCATAGCCGGACGGGCCGCGGCCGCGGTTCAAACGCCAGCGGTTGCCGCGCCGGTTCGACCGTCTTATTGATGTCCATCCGCCACAAGAAGGGCCGCCATGCACGACGCCCCCAAAAGATCGCTGCCCGAGGAAGCCGACGCCACAAGCGAGGCTGCTGCCGGGGCCATCCTCACCATCGACCTTGGCGCGATCCGCGAAAATTACCGGCGGCTGAAGGCGCGGCTGGGCGGCGTGCGCTGCGCGGGCGTGGTCAAGGCCGACGGCTACGGTCTCGGCGCCGCGCAAGTGGCATCGGCGCTGATGAAGGAAGGTTGCGACATCTTCTTCGTCGCGCTGCTGTCCGAAGGCATCGCGCTGCGCAAGGCGGTGGGGGCCGGACCGGACATCTACGTGCTGAACGGGCTGCCGCCGGGTTCCGAGCCGGAAGCGGTGGCGGCTGGCTTGTGCGCTGTCATCAACAGTGGCGCACAGTTGCAAGCCTGGCGCGCAGCGGCACACCGCGCCGGGCGCCGGCTCCCGGCTGCCGTCCAGGTCGACAGCGGCATGTCGCGGCTTGGGATGGCGCCAGCCGAGGTCGAGGCGGTGGCCGGGGATGTCGGCGCTTTCGATGGCATCGACGTCAGATATGTGATGAGCCACCTGGCCTGCGCCGATGAACCGCGCCACCCGGCCAATGAACAGCAGAGGCTGGCATTCGCGCGGTTGCGTGCCATGCTACCCGTGGCGCCGGCCTCGCTCGCCAACTCCTCCGGCATCTTTCTAGGCCCGCTTTATCATTGCGATCTCGCCCGGCCCGGTGCCGCCCTCTACGGCATCAACCCGACGCCTGGCGAAGCCAACCCGATGCTGCCCGTGGTCGGGCTGCAGGCCAAGGTGGCGCAGACGCGCAGTGTCCAAAAGGGCACTGGCGTCGGCTATGGCCACAGCTACCATGCGCAGGGCCCGCTCAGCCTGGCGACGATTTCATTCGGCTATGCGGACGGCTGGCTGCGCCGCTCCGCTTCGGCCGCATGGTTCGAGGCGGTGCGCCTGCCTTTCGTCGGGCGCGTGTCGATGGACTCGATCATTCTCGACATTTCCGCCTTGCCGCCCGGCCGGCTCGGAGAGGGCGACCTGGTGGAGTTGCTAGGGCCCTCACAGAGCGTCGACGATGCTGCCGACCATGCCGGCACCATCGGGTATGAAATCCTGGCCAGCCTCGGAACGCGTTTTCACCGGCGCTATCTGGGCGGTTGAGTGGTTTGGCCGCGCTTGACAAGCGGGCGCCATTCGGCAAGCTTTGGCACATGAGCAAGCTCGCTTATATCAAAACCTTCTTCAGGGTCTGCCCGATCGCGGGATCGTAGCCCCGGCGCGGCCGCCTTCCGGCGTCCGTCCGTACCGGGGCATCCATACATCCACAATCGCCATCAAGCCGAACAGCCCTTCGCGGCTGCCGGCCTTTCATCACGCCGCCGCCAGCGCGCCGGCAGGCGCGCATCCGCTCGATGCGCCGGTCCATGAGGTTTGCCATGCAACACGCGAAAGAACTGCGTCCAAACAGCCATCTTCTGATCAGCGACGCCGACCATGACAGGCTGACGGGCCTGGCCAGGGCTTTGCTCGATCGCGCGCCCGAGATGGCCGAGGAGCTGCTTTCGGAAATGGACAGGGCCGTCGTCACGAACGCGGCGGCGATGCCGGCCGGTGTGGTGCGAATGGGTTCGACGGTGATCGTGCGCGGCGAAAGCGGCGACGCCCAGCGCATCATGCTGGTCTACCCGGGTGAGGCCGACATAGCCGAGAACCGCATTTCGGTGCTGACGCCGATGGGAACCGCGCTTATTGGCGTCAGCGTTGGGCAGTCGGTTTGCTGGAACGGTCGTGGCGGTCGGGAACTGTCGGTAACCGTCGAGGCCGTCGATGCGCCGGCTTCCGGCCCGCGACGAGCTTGATGGCGGAGGCGGTGATGACGAGCACGAATTGCTGCCTGACGACGAAGGACTTCGCCGTCCTCGAAGTCATGCTGGAGCGCCGGCGGGCGTTCGCGGATCCGATCGTGCGCATGCTCGAACACAAGCTTTCACGCGCCGATGTCGTGCCGATCGATTCGGTCGGCCCCGACATCGTTACGCTGAACAGCAGGGTGGTGTTCGGCGTCGATGCCGGTCCCGCCGAGACGCGAACCCTGGTGCAGCACGAGGTGCGCGGGCCGGTCGGCTCGAGCCTGTCGGTCGCAACGAGGCGCGGGCTCTGCATGCTTGGCATGGCGCAAGGCCAGACGGCAACGGTCGAACACGCCGACGGCAGGCGGGAGTCGATCCTGATCAAGGCCGTGCTTTACCAGCCGGAAGCTGCCCGGCGCACGGTCAGGCAGAAAGACCAGGCTGACGCGCGGCGACCGCACGGGCCCAGGCTCGTCTACAGTGCCGCAGCCGATTGGCGGCCTCTTGGCGAGACGGCCGGAATGCGGCAGACAGAAGAAGACGACCCCGGTCCCTCGGCGGCGTGAATGGGCAACGGCGCGTGGTCTCGAAGATCGACATCGATTTTCGCTCGGGATCATGCGCAAATCAAAAATACGGCCGCGTCCACGGGCGTCCTGAGGACGCTCGGCGCGGCAAGGAGTGAATGAATGAAAATCATGGTGCTGGGCAGTGGCGTGATCGGGGTGACCACGGCCTATTATCTCGCCGAGGCTGGCCACGAGGTGACCGTGATCGACCGCCAGAAAGGGCCGGGACTGGAAACCAGCTTCGCCAATGCCGGCGAGATTTCGCCCGGCTATGCCTCGCCTTGGGCCGGGCCCGGTATCCCCCTCAAGGCGATCAAATGGCTGCTGATGAAGCATGGTCCGCTGGTGGTGCGGCCGGCCTTCGATCCACATATGTGGACGTGGCTGGTCAAAATGCTGCGCAACTGCACCGCCGAACGCTACGCGGTCAACAAATCGCGCATGGTGCCGCTGGCCGAATACAGCCGCGACACGCTGAAGGCGCTGCGCGAGGCAACCGGCATAGCCTATGACGAGCGGACGCAGGGCACGCTGCAGCTGTTTCGCACGCAAAAGCAGCTCGACGGCACATCAGGCGATGTCGAGGTGCTGAAGAGATATGGCGTGCCCTACGAAATTCTCGACCAGGACGGCTGCATCGCGGCGGAACCGGCTCTGGCCGCGGTGCGCGAAAAATTCGTCGGCGGCCTGAGGCTGCCGGGCGACGAGACCGGTGACTGCAAGATGTTCACCGACAGGCTGGCCGAGCTTTGCGTGGCACGCGGGGTCAAGTTCGAATACGACACGACGATATGGCGCGTCATCCGCAGCCGCAACCGCGTCAACAATATGAGCACCAGCAAGGGCTGGCTGACCGCCGACGCCTATGTGATGGCGCTGGGCAGTTATTCGTCGGACTTCATGCGCCGGATGAAGCGGCCGATCCCGGTCTATCCGGTCAAGGGCTATTCGATCACGGTGCCGATCAAGGATGCCGCCGCCGCGCCGGTGTCGACGGTGATGGACGAAACCTACAAGGTCGCGATCACGAGGCTCGGCGACCGCATCCGCGTCGGCGGCACGGCCGAGATTTCCGGGTTCGACCTCCGGCTGCACGAATCGCGACGGCGCACGCTCGAACACTCGGTCGGCGACCTGTTCCCGGGAGCCGGCGCCATGCGGGAGGCGACGTTCTGGTGCGGCCTGCGGCCGATGACGCCGGACGGGCCGCCGCTGATCGGGCGCACGGAGCTTTCCAATCTCTACCTCAACACCGGCCATGGAACGCTCGGCTGGACCATGGCTTGCGGCTCGGCCAAGGTGCTGGCCGACATCATCTCGAACAAAGTGCCCGATATCGACGCCCGCGCGCTGGCGCAGGAGCGCTATCTGAAATAGACGCCGCCCGCTCGCCATCGGCGGGCGCGGCCGGGGGATATCGCGTCAGAACGCCTGTTTCACCCAGCCCTCGTAGAACAGCAGCCGGTAAGCCCACCGGATGGTCACTTCGGTGGCGACCGATTGGAATGGGCGAGATACTCGTCATCTGGCGAAGAAGGCGGGGTCGAGCACCATCATGCCGTTCTCCGTGTCGTGGAAGAAGCTGCGATGGCCGACATGCGTCAGACGAAAAGATTTCTCTCCCGCTCCACCGCCTTTGTAATGAAGGAGGCAACGATCTGGACGCGGCGCAGCGGCCTGACCGATTCGTGATAGACCAGCCAGTAGGCACGGCGGATGGGAGCCACCACGTCGACGGCCACCAGTTCCGGCATCGAGCGGGCGACGAAAGTGTGCAGGATGCCGATGCCGGCGCCCGACCGCACCGCTTCGGCCTGCCCGAGCGCGGAGGAAATGGCGAAGCTGGTGCGCCAGTCCGCGCTGAATTCGGCGGCGTAGTCGAGCGATGGGCTGACGATGAGGTCCGGCACATAGCCGATCAATGTGTGCCGTCCCAGCTCGGCAGCGGTCTGGGGCAGGCCGTGGGCTTCAGCATAGGCACGCGAGGCAAACAGGCCGAGCGAGTAGTCGACCAGCTTGCCCGCTACCAGCCGGCCCTCGGTCGGCCGCTCGACGGTGATGGCAATGTCGGCCTCGCGGCGAGACAGGGAGAAGGAGCGCGGCACCGGTACGAGCTGAATCGTCAATTCACGGTGCAGCGCGGTCAGTGCGCCGAGGCGCCGGGCGAGGAACGCGACGCCAAACCCGTCCGGCGCGCCGATCCGCACCGTGCCCGAAACGTCGTCGCCTTCGCCTGATATTGTCGAGCGGGCGGCGATCATGTCGCCCTCCATGCGCTCGGCAATGTCGAGGAAGCGCTCGCCGGCGGGCGTCAGCTCGCTGCCGGTGGTCAGCCGGCGAAAGAGTTTCGTGCGCAGCGCGTCTTCAAGTGCGGCGATGCGGCGCGAGACGGTGGCGTGATTGAGTTCCAGGCGCCTCGCCGCGCCAAGGATTTGCCCGGCGCGCGCCACGGCGAGAAAGATGCGGACGTCATCCCAGTTCATGGGGATGGTCCGGATGACAATTTTCAATGTCGCGTTCTGTGGTGAAGGAACTCAACCTGCCAATCCTTGGGCGTCGTCTTCGTGATCCTTCCCATTTGCGAGAATTGATGCTCTCCCGTCAACCGTTGTCTATTTTCCGCACAACGGTTGCGTTCTCCCTCGCGTTGCCATCGGCGTGCCAAAGGCGGACAATGCACCATCACAAACCCAGGGAGAGACATCATGATCGAATACGGTCATTTCATCGGCGGCAAGCGTGTCGCCGGCACCAGCGGTCGCAAGCAGGACGTGATGCAGCCGATGGACGGCTCTGTGCGCGGCACGGTGGCGCTGGCCTCGCAGGCGGAACTGCGCGCGGCGGTCGAGAACGCCAAGGCGGCGCAGCCGAAATGGGCCGCGACCAACCCGCAGCGCCGCGTGCGCGCCCTTATGAAGTTCCTTGAACTGGTCGCCCGCGACTATGACGAACTGGCCGACATCCTGGCGCGCGAGCACGGCAAGACGATCGCCGATGCCAGGGGCGACATCCAGCGCGGCCTCGAAGTGGTCGAGGTCTGCATCGGCGCGCCGCACATGATGAAGGGTGAATTCACCGACGGTGCCGGCCCCGGCATCGACGTCTATTCGATGCGCCAGCCGCTCGGCGTCGTCGCCGGCATCACGCCGTTCAACTTTCCGGCGATGATCCCGCTGTGGAAGATCGCGCCGGCGATCGCCTGCGGCAACGCCTTCATCCTGAAGCCTTCCGAGCGCGACCCGGGCGTGCCGATCCGCATCGCCGAGCTGTTCATCGAGGCGGGCCTGCCTGCCGGTATCCTCAACGTCGTCAACGGCGACAAGGAAGTCGTCGACGCCATCCTTGACGACCCCGATATCAAGGCTATCGGCTTCGTCGGCTCGACGCCGATCGCTCATTACATCTATTCGCGCGGCACTGCGTCGGGAAAACGCGTGCAGTGCTTCGGCGGCGCCAAGAACCACATGATCATCATGCCCGACGCCGACATGGACCAGACCGTCGATGCACTGATCGGCGCGGGCTACGGATCGGCCGGCGAGCGCTGCATGGCGATCTCGGTGGCGGTCCCTGTCGGCAACGACACCGCCAACCGGCTGATGGAAAAACTGGTGCCGCGCGTCGAAAGCCTGAAGGTCGGCCCCTCGACGGATTCCGCCGCCGATTTTGGCCCGCTGGTCACCGCTCAGGCGCTGGAGCGGGTGAAGGGCTATGTCGATATCGGCGTCAAGGAAGGCGCCAAGCTGGTCGTCGACGGTCGCGGCTTCAAGATGCAGGGCTACGAGAACGGCTACTATATGGGCGGCTGCCTGTTCGACAACGTCACGTCGGACATGCGCATCTACAAGGAAGAGATCTTCGGGCCGGTGCTGTCGGTGGTGCGCGCGCCGACCTACGAGAACGCCATCAAGCTCGCCAATGACCACGAGATGGGCAATGGCGTCGCCATCTACACGCGCGACGGCGACGCCGCGCGAGACTTTGCTTCCAGGGTGCAGGTCGGCATGGTCGGCGTCAACGTGCCGATCCCGGTGCCGATCGCCTACTACACGTTCGGTGGCTGGAAGGCGTCGTCCTTCGGCGATCTCAACCAGCACGGTCCGGACGCGTTCCGCTTCTACACCAAGACCAAGACGGTCACCTCGCGCTGGCCGTCCGGCATCAAGGACGGGGCCGATTTCGTCATCCCGACGATGAACTAGCCGGACGCTTGTCCGATAGCGCGTCCTCGCCTTCGGCTGCGGGCGCGCGGGCCGGCATCAAGGACGGGGCCGATTTCGTCATCCCGACGATGAACTAGCCGGACGCTTGTCCGCTTGCGCGTCCTCGCCTTCGGCTGCGGCCGCGCGGGCCGGCAGGACCACCCAAAAATCTACGGCCCGAGTCCCCTGGCTCGGGCCGTTTATTTTGCAAACGCTAATGTGATGGAACCGGCGAGGGCGCCAGGACTTAGAGCTACGATCCTGCCCTGGAGGAGGCATGGCAGGCAACCAGAGCGCCGACGGCTGACCGTTAGCATCGCATCGTCGGGCGCAAGGAGGTGTCCGATGGCACAACGTCTTATGTCCATGCTGCTATGCGCCGCGGCGGCGCTATCGATAGGGCCGGCGAATGCAGCCGGCCAATGTGCGGCACGCGCCGACATCGTCAAGGCGCTCGGCGAGAATTTCCACGAAAGCGAGGCCGGGCGTGGCCTGATCAATCCCAACGTGGTGCTTGAGGTGTTCGTTTCCGAACAGGGCAGTTGGACCGTCCTCGCCTCCGACACCAAGGGCCAGAGTTGCATCCTGTCCGTCGGCGAGGGCTGGGACAGCCCGACGATCAAGGCGGCCTTGCCAGGAGCCTGAGCCTCATCGCGTCGAAGCGGTTCAGGCGACGCGTAGTCTTGGGCATGCACTGTCCTGAACCGAGGTCGGTGTCGGGCGGTATGCTTCAACGTGTGGCGGCCGCCTCGGCATGGGCGCGCAGCAATGCCATCAGCCGCTTGGCATCCTTCGCGGCGGCTTCCTCGTCACCGTCGACAATCGAGCGGATCAGCGCGACGTGATGCTCGGCCGATTCCGCCAGGCCGGTATCGGCCTTGTAGCGGAACCAGAAGCGGCGGCTGTGGGTCTGCAGCGGGGCAGCCAGCCTGGCCGCGAACGGGTTGTCGGCAGCCCGCGCCAGCGCCTCGTCCAGCGTCTTGTCGGCCTGGATGAAGGCAAGCACGTTGCCGGAGATGACAGCCTTCTGCATGGCAAGCGCGGCATCGTGGAAGAGGTCGGCTGCGTCGCGGGTGACGAAGCGCGCCGCGGAGCGGGCCAGCACCACCTCGACGCCGCGGCGCGCGTCGAGGACGCGCAGCCAGTCGCCGGGGTGCAGCGGCGCGATGGCGATGCCTGCGCGCGGCCGCACGTCGAGCAGTCCTTCCCAAGCCAGCCTCTGGATCGCCTCGCGCACCGGCGTACGGCCGAGCGCCAGCTTCTCGATCAGGCCGCCTTCAGTGACGAAACTCGCCGGCGCCAGTTCGAGCGTGACAATCATATGCTCGAGCATACGGTAGGCCTTGGTCGCAGCTGGCTCGAACGCAGCGCTCATTTGCATGGATATCAAAGGCGGTCTCCTGATATATTTTGCATATATCATAGGAGAATCCGTGTTGACAGCGGCTTTCTTAATAGATATACGGCTGATATATCAGAGGAGCGATGACCATGTGGACCGGAGTTTTCCCAGCCGTCACGACTAAATTCACCACGGACGACCGCCTCGACCATGCCGAGATGGAGCGCTGCTTCGGCTTGCAGATGGAGGCCGGCTGCGACGGCATCATCGTCTGCGGATCGCTCGGCGAAGGGCCGATGCTGTCCCATGACGAAAAGATTGAAGTGCTGAAAACCGCGCAGAAGGTGGCTGGCAAGAAACCGGTGCTGCTGACGGTGAACGAGGCCGGGACACGCGAGGCCGCCAGCATCGCCCGCCGCGCCGCCAAGGAAGGCGCCAACGGCCTGATGGTGGTGCCCAGCCCGATCTACCATACCAATGCGGAAGAGACGGTGGCGGCGCTGCGCGCCGTCGCGGAGGCCGGCGACTTGCCGGTCATGATCTATTCCAACCGGCTCGCCTACCGCGTCGATGTCACCGTCGACCAGATGGAGGAGCTGGCGTCGGACAAGCGCTTCGTCGCCATCAAGGAATCCTCCGACGACATCAGGCGCTCGACCGAGATCATCAATCGCCTGGGCAGCCGCTACGACCTGTTTACCGGCGTCGACAATCTCGCTTTCGAGGCGCTGTCGGTGGGCGCCATCGGCTGGGTGGCCGGTCTCGTCACCGCCTTCCCGCGCGAGACGGTGGCGATCTACCAGCTGATGCAGCGGGGCCGCCGCGAAGAGGCGCTCGCCATCTATCGCTGGTTCCGGCCGCTGCTTGATCTCGACGTCTCGACCTATCTGGTGCAGAACATCAAGCTTGCCGAGGTGTTCGCCATTCAAACCAACGACCGCGTCCGCATGCCGCGCCAGCCGCTGTCGGGCGAGCGCCGCAAGGCGGTCGAGAAGATCGTCAAGGACGCACTGGCGGTGCGGCCGACACTACCGGCGTTCTGAGGCTTTCTTCCGAGAGGCGGCGCCCAGGTGACAGGAAGTTCCAAATCGATGGAAGCGCGGCGGCGCCCCGCCCTGCGGGCGCCTTCCCCCCGTGAACAGGGGGAAGCAATGGATATCGCCATCGTCGGCGGCGGCATCATCGGCATCTGCGCGGCGGCGTTTCTTGCCGAGGCGGGGCGAAACGTCACGGTCTACGACCGCACCGGCATCTGCGAGGAGACGAGCTCCGGCAATGCCGCCGCCTTCGCCTTTTCCGACGTGCTGCCACTGGCGCACAAGGGCATGCTCCGGCAATTGCCGAAATGGCTGGCCGATCCGCTCGGCCCGCTCGCCATCCCGCCCGCCTACCTGCCGAAGCTGCTGCCCTGGCTGATCCGCTTCTGGCGTGCCGGCTCGGCGAAGCACTACGAGGCTGGCCTGGCGGCGCAGGCCGCAATGATGGCGCTCGCCGAGGCCGAATGGATGGGCCTGCTCGACCGCTCCGGCACGAGGCGGATGCTGCGCGAGGATGGCTCGCTTGAACTCTACGAAAGCGAAGCCGAATTCCAGGCCTCGCTGTCCGGCTGGGCGGCGCGCCAGCGCTTCGGTATCGGCTTCCGCCATGTCGGCGGCGAGGAGCTGGCGGAGCTGCAGCCCGGCCTGTCGCCGCGTTTCGGCAAGGGCACGTTCGTGCCGGGCTGGAAGACGGTCGCCGATCCAAAACTGCTCGGCAAGGCGATCTGGGACTATGCGCAATCCAAGGGCGCGCGGTTCGAGAAGGCCCGCATCGCCGGCGTCGCCGCGGACGGGAACGGCGCGACGTTGACGCTGGCCGACGGCACGACGCGGCAAGCCCGGCAACTGGTCGTCACCGCCGGCGCCTGGTCGCATCTGCTGGCGCGGCAGCTCGGCGACCGCATTCCGCTCGAAACCGAGCGCGGCTACAACACGACGTTGCCAAAGACCGCCTTCGAGGTGAAGCGGATGCTGATTTTCTCCGGCCAAGGCTTCGTCATCACGCCGCTCGACACGGGCCTGCGCATCGGCGGCGCGGTCGAGCTCGGCGGCATCGAGCGGCCGCCCAACTACGCGCGCTCGAAGGCGCTGCTGCGCAAGGCGCAAGACTTCCTGCCGGGCCTCGATCCTTCGGGCGGACGCGAATGGATGGGGTTTCGTCCCTCGCTGCCGGATTCATTGCCTGTCGTGGGCCGCGCATCGGGAAGCCGGCCGGTGGTCTACGCTTTCGGCCACGGCCATCTTGGCCTGACCCAGGCTGCTGCGACGGGACGGTTGATCCGCGAGCTTGTCCTGGGGCAGACTCCGCCGATCGACGTGGCCCCCTTCAGTCCACAACGGTTTTGATTTTTCGAGGAGCGTCATGGCCAGGAAATCCTTCTTCTGCATCGACGGCCACACCTGCGGCAACCCGGTGCGGCTGGTCGCCGGCGGCGGCCCGCTGCTCCAGGGTTCGACGATGATGGAGCGGCGCGCACATTTCCTGGCCGAATATGACTGGATCCGCACCGGCCTGATGTTCGAGCCGCGCGGCCACGATGTCATGTCCGGCTCGATCCTCTACCCGCCGACGCGTGAGGATTGCGACATCGCCATCCTGTTCATCGAGACCTCGGGCTGCCTGCCAATGTGCGGCCACGGCACCATCGGCACGGTGACGATGGCCATCGAGCACGGGCTGATCAAGCCGACGACGCCCGGCGTGCTCAGGCTCGACACACCGGCCGGCCTGGTCATCGCCGAATACAAACAGGTCGGCGAATATGTCGAAGAGGTGCGCATCACCAACGTGCCCTCCTTCCTCCATGCCGAGGGCCTGACGGTCGAATGCCCCGGGCTCGGCGAGATCGTCGTCGACGTCGCCTATGGCGGCAATTTCTACGCCATCGTCGAGCCGCAGAAAAACTATCGCGACATGGCAGACCATTCGGCGGGCGACCTCATCGCCTGGAGCCCGGTGGTGCGGCAGCGGCTCAACGAGAAATACTCTTTCGTGCATCCGGAGAATCCGGGTATCAACCGGCTGTCGCACATGCTGTGGACCGGCGAGCCGACGGTGTCGGGTGCGGACGCGCGCAATGCGGTCTTCTACGGCGACAAGGCGATCGACCGCTCACCGTGCGGCACGGGCACCTCGGCACGCATGGCGCAGCTCCATGCCAAGGGCAAGCTCAAGGCCGGCGATGCGTTCGTCCATGAATCGATCATCGGCTCGCTGTTCAAGGGCAAGGTTGAAAAAGACGTCACGGTCGCAGGCAAGCCGGCGATCATTCCCTCGATCGGCGGCTGGGCGCGCATGACCGGGCTCAACACGATCTTCATCGATGACCGCGATCCGTTCGCGCACGGCTTCGTCGTCAAATAGGCGATTCATCACGCTGCGGAAGGTCGGGAAGGACAAAAAGGATTGCTGTCACGAGCGCAACGAATCGTCTCATCAACTTATTTTGACGGCGATTTCTTCGAAATGGAGCGCATGATGACGCTTAATCGTCAAAGACATTGCGTTATGCCAATGATAGGGTCCGCGATAGTCCAGGGGGCGGGTGCGAAAAAACGGGCAATCGAACGGCGTGCAGTCGGAAACACGCATGACGATCAAAAAATGACGTTGCAATCCCGCCTCGAAACTTTACGACTAGGGGAAATACGAAAAGGAATGCGTCTGCATGGGCGACATTCCAGGGGAGCCATGTACACATGCAGTATTTTGTCCAGCAGCTTATCAATGGGCTGACGCTGGGATCGATCTATGGGCTGATCGCGATCGGCTACACGATGGTCTACGGCATTATCGGCATGATCAACTTTGCTCATGGCGATATCTTCATGGTGGGCGCTTTCACGGCGCTGATCGTTTTCCTCATCCTGGGTGCCCTGTTCTATTCGGTTCCCGTGGTCATCGCGCTGCTGGTGATGATGATCGTGGCGATGCTGCTGACCAGCCTCTACAACTGGACGATCGAGAAGGTGGCCTACCGGCCGCTGCGCGGCTCGTTCCGGTTGGCGCCGCTGATCACCGCCATCGGCATGTCGATCGCGCTGTCGAATTTCGTGCAGGTGACGCAAGGCCCGCGCAACAAGCCGATCCCGCCGATGGTGTCGAAGGTCTACAACATCGAAGGCATCAGCGTGTCGCTGAAGCAGATCATCATCGTCGTCGTCACCGCGTTGCTCTTGGTGTTGTTCTGGTACCTGGTCAACAAGACCTCGCTTGGCCGGGCGCAGCGCGCCTGCGAGCAGGACCGCAAGATGGCGGCGCTGCTCGGCATCGATGTCGACCGCACCATCTCGATCACCTTCATCATGGGCGCGGCACTTGCCGCCGTCGCCGGCACGCTGTTCCTGATGTATTACGGCGTCATCGCCTTCTCGGACGGCTTCGTGCCCGGCGTGAAGGCATTCACCGCAGCGGTGCTGGGCGGCATCGGTTCGTTGCCGGGCGCGGTGCTGGGCGGCCTTTTGATCGGCTTCATCGAGAGCATGTGGTCGGCCTATTTCTCGATCGACTACAAGGATGTCGCCGCCTTCTCGATCCTGGCTATCGTGCTGATCTTCCTGCCTTCCGGCATTCTCGGCCGGCCAGAAGTCGAAAAGGTCTGAGATCATGGCCGTCACCGTATCTCCCGAGCGCGACACCGTCGCAGCCACGCCCATGCAGCGCGCCTTGCGCGAGGCCTTCTATGCCGGTGCCATCGCGCTCGGCCTGTTCGTGCTGTTCATCGGGCTCAAGACCGACCAGAACATCTCAAACGAGCTGATCCTGGTGCAGCGCTGGGGCCTGCTCGCCGCAGTGGTCATCGCCACCGCCGTCGGCCGCTTCCTCTATGTCGCCTACGGCCAGCCCTTTTTGGCCAACCAGAAGATCGCCGACGTCGCCACCGGCTTGCTGCCGGCCAGCGTGGCGTCGCGCTTCTTCCTCTTTCCAGCCTTCATCGTGGCCGTCATCGTCGCGGCGCTGCTGTTCGTCTTCAGCAGGTCTCTCGCCGGCTGGGTAGGGGCGGAGCCGGCCGGCTATCTGCAATTCCTGCGCGCCCTTGCGGTCATCTACGCGCTGGCCTGCGTGATCTACTATTTCCGCGGCTTCATCCATGCCAACTTCACAAAACTCGGCATCGCCGCACTGGTGCTCTATCCGATGATTGTCGTGGGCATGCTGTCGCTGATGTCGTGGTCGCTCGTCGGCGGGCTGCAAGGGTCGCTGAAATGGGTCGATAATTTCGGCATCCAGATCCTGATCTATGTCATGCTGGCCTGGGGGCTGAACATCGTCGTCGGTCTGGCCGGCCTGCTCGACCTCGGCTATGTCGCCTTCTATGCCGTCGGCGCCTATGCCTATGCGCTGCTCGGCACGCATTACGGCCTCTCCTTCTGGATCCTCCTGCCGGCCGCAGGCGCCATGGCCGCCTTCTGGGGCGTGCTGCTCGGCTTTCCGGTGCTGCGCCTGCGCGGCGACTACCTGGCCATCGTGACGCTTGCCTTCGGCGAGATCATCCGGCTGGTGATCATCAACTGGCGCGAGGTGACCAATGGCTCGGCCGGCATTTCCGGCATCCCGAAGGTCACCTTCTTCGGCCTGATGAGCTTCAACGTCTCGGATCCGAACTACATCGGCAAGGTGCTGAACATCGCCACATCGAGCGCCTATTACAAGATCTTCCTCTATTACCTCATCCTGGGGCTGGCGCTGCTCACCGCCTTCGTCACGGTCAGGCTGAGGCGCATGCCGGTCGGCCGCGCCTGGGAAGCCTTACGCGAGGACGAGATCGCCTGCCGCTCACTCGGCATCAACACCACGACCACCAAGCTGACCGCCTTTGCCACCGGCGCCATGTTCGGCGGTTTTGCCGGCTCGTTCTTCGCCGCCCGGCAAGGCTTCGTCAGCCCCGAATCCTTCGTCTTCCTGGAATCGGCCATCATCCTGGCCATCGTCGTGCTTGGCGGCATGGGATCACTGGTCGGCATTGCCGTCGCGGCTCTGGTCATGATCGGCGGCACCGAGGTGCTGCGCGAACTCGACTTCCTCAAGCAGGTCTTCGGACCCGACTTCACGCCGGAACTCTACCGTATGCTGCTGTTCGGCATGGCCATGGTGATCGTCATGCTGTGGAAGCCGCGCGGCTTCGTCGGCAGCCGTGAGCCGACCGCCTTCCTCAAGGTGCGAAGGGCTGTCTCCAGTTCCTTCACCAAGGAGGGGCACGGCTGATGAACGCGAACCCCTCCATGAACGACGCCATCCTGAACGTCGAACACCTGTCGATGAAGTTCGGCGGCCTGGTCGCGATCGGCGACCTGTCCTTCACCGCCAGGCGCGGCGAGATCACCGCGCTGATCGGGCCCAACGGCGCCGGCAAGACCACCGTGTTCAACTGCATCACCGGCTTCTACAAGCCGTCGGAAGGCATGATCACGCTCACCCGGCAGGACGGCTCGATCTACCTGCTCGAACGGTTGCCCAACCATGAGATCCCGGCGCGCGCCAAGGTGGCGCGCACCTTCCAGAACATCCGCCTGTTCTCGGGCATGACGGTGCTCGAGAACCTGCTCGTTGCCCAGCACAACAAGCTGATGAAGGCTTCGGGCTATACGGTGCTCGGCCTGTTCGGCTTCAGCGGTTACCGCAAGGCCTCGGCCGAATCCGTCGAACTTGCCAAGCACTGGCTTGAGAAAGCCGATCTGGTCGACCGCGCCGACGATCCGGCCGGCGACCTGCCCTATGGCGCGCAGCGGCGCCTCGAGATCGCGCGCGCCATGTGCACCGGCCCGGAGCTTTTGTGCCTCGACGAGCCCGCCGCCGGTCTCAATCCAAAGGAATCGGCCGCGCTCAACGACCTGCTGATGGACATCAAGAACAACACCGGCACCTCGATCCTGCTGATCGAGCACGACATGTCGGTGGTCATGCAGATCTCCGATCACGTCGTGGTGCTGGAATACGGCCGCAAGATCTCCGACGGCAATCCGCAGTCGGTGCGCACCGATCCGCGCGTCATCGCCGCCTATCTCGGCGTCGACGACGAGGAGGTCGAGACCGTGCTGACCGAAGTCGGCGACGAGGACGTCATCGAGCAACTCGATACCGGTCCCGATGCCGCGCATGGTCCGGGAACATCGTCGTCCTATCTCGCCGGCCCGGTGAGCGACACGGTCGGCCACAGCGAAGGCGAGCGCATCACGGTGTCGAAGGGCGCCTCGAAGGCGGCGCAGGTCGATGCGCGGGCGGCGAGCGTTGCGGCCAAGGCTGTCGCGCCAGCACCTGCTTCGCGGACCAAGCCGGTGGCGAAGCCGGCCACCAAGGCGAGTGTCAAGACAGGGGCCAAGACGCCGGCCGCGAAGGCCGCGGGCATCTCGAACCGCCTGGCGGCGCCCCGCGGCGGCAAGGCCGACAATCTCACCCGCATCAAGGGGATCGGCGCGGTCAACGAGAAGAAGCTCAACGAACACGGCATCTTCCACTTCGACCAGATCGGCGCCTGGAAGAAGGCCGATGTCGAGGCCGTCGAAGCGTATCTCGCCTTTGACGGACGCATCGCCCGCGAAGAATGGGTCAAGCAGGCCAGGCTGCTGAGCCAGGGCAAGGACACGGAATTCTCGCGCCGCGTCGACGCCGGCAAGGTGGCGACGAGCCATGCTTCCGGTAAGCAGGCAGCAAAGCCCGCGACAGGAGCGGGCAAGCCCGTTCGGGCCAAGCGCGGAGGGGGCAAGTGATGGCCGGGAAGACGCTGCTCGATATCAAGGGCGTGCAGACCTATTACGGCAACATCCGTGCGCTGAACGGCGTCGACGTCACCGTCAACGAGGGCGAGATCGTGGCGCTGATCGGCGCCAACGGCGCCGGCAAATCGACGCTGATGATGACCATTTTTGGAGCGCCGCGCGCCCGCGCGGGCACCATCACCTTCGCCGGCGCCGACATCACCCAATTGCCGACGCACGAGATCGCGCGCTTGCGCATTGCCCAGTCGCCGGAAGGCCGGCGCATCTTCCCGCGCATGACGGTGATGGAAAATCTGCAGATGGGCGCCAGCCTCGACAACCTCAAGCACTATGACGAGGACGTCGAGAAGGTGTTCGCACTGTTCCCGCGCCTGAAGGAGCGCATCGCCCAGCGCGGCGGCACGCTGTCGGGCGGCGAGCAGCAGATGCTGTCGATCGGGCGCGCGCTGATGGCGCGGCCGAAGCTGCTTCTGCTCGACGAGCCGTCGCTCGGTCTTGCGCCGCTGATCGTCAAACAGATCTTCGATGCCATTCGCGAGCTGAACCGCACGCAGGGGCTGACCGTGTTCCTGGTCGAGCAGAACGCCTTCGGCGCGCTGAAGCTGGCGACGCGCGGCTATGTCATGGTCAACGGCAATGTGACCATGAGCGGCACCGGCAAGGAACTGCTCGCCAATCCGGAAGTGCGCGCCGCCTATCTCGAAGGCGGCCATCACTGAGTTCAGGAGTCCTTACCATGCAAGGCATTCTCTACGAGGAACCGTCCATCTGGCAGTTCTTCTTCGTCACCTGCCTGCTCGGCGGCTGGGCGGCATGGATGACCGGCAAGGCCAGTGCCCAGACCTGGCGCAGCTTCGTCCAGCTGTTCGCCTATCTGCTGGGTCTCGGCATCGGCATCCGCTTCATCCATCACGCGCTGTTCAACGGCACGATGTTCTCGCTGCATTACTATGTCGTCGATACCATCGTACTGATGATCCTCGGCTTCGTCGGCTATCAATACACACGAACCAATCAGATGGTGACACAGTATAATTGGCTCTACGAAAGAGCTTCAATCTTGAGCTGGAAACCGAAAGGTTGACGTTCATCATTAACGCCGTTTCGGGGATGAATCGGCGTGACAAGTGCCTGAAAATCGGCAAACTATGCTTTCTGCGATAAGGGTGGGCATCGCATGAAAGCTTCATCCACGCCCACTCCGTTAATGGGAGCGTTTAAATGAAAAAATCACTTTTGTCCGCCGTCGCCCTGACCGCGCTGATCGCGTTCAGCGGCAATGCGTGGGCTGATCTAATGGTCGGCGTTGCTGGCCCGATCACGGGTCCGAATGCCGCCTTCGGCGCACAGTTGCAGAAGGGCGCGGAGCAGGCGGTCGCCGACATCAATGCGGCGGGTGGCATCAACGGCGAGCAGATCAAGCTCGAAGTCGGCGACGACGTCTCCGATCCGAAGCAAGGCATCTCGGTCGCCAACAAGTTCGTCGGCGACGGCGTCAAGTTCGTGGTCGGCCACTTCAACTCGGGCGTCTCCATTCCGGCGTCGGAAGTCTACGCGGAAAACGGCATCGTCGAGATTACGCCTGCCGCGACCAACCCCCAGTTCACCGAGCGCGGCCTGTGGAACGTGTTCCGCACCTGCGGACGCGATGACCAGCAGGGCGGCATCGCCGGCGGTTATCTGGCGGCCAATTTCAAGGACGCCAAGATCGCCGTCGTGCACGACAAGACCACCTACGGCCAGGGCCTTGCCGACGAGACCAAGAAGGCTATGAACGCCAAGGGCGTGAAGGAAGTCATGTATGAAGGCGTCAATGTCGGCGACAAGGACTTCTCGGCGCTGATCGCCAAGATGAAGGAAGCCGGCGTCTCCATCATCTACTGGGGCGGCCTGCACACTGAAGCCGGCCTGATCATCCGCCAGGCGGCCGACCAGGGCCTCAAGGCGACGCTGGTTTCCGGCGACGGCATCGTGTCGAACGAACTGGCTTCGATCGCTGGCGACGCGGTCGCGGGCACACTCAACACGTTCGGCCCGGACCCTCGCCTGATCCCGGCCAACAAGGAACTGGTCGAGAAGTTCCGCGCGCAGGGCTTCGAGCCGGAGGCCTATACGCTCTACGCCTACGCAGCCATGCAGGCGATCGCCGAGGCAGCCACCGCTGCCAAGTCCAACGACCCGCAGGAAGTTGCCAAGGCGCTGCATGAGAAGGGTCCGTTCAAGACCGTGCTCGGCGACCTCTCCTACGACGCCAAGGGTGACCCGACGCTGCCCGGCTACGTCATGTACGAGTGGAAGAAGGGCGACGACGGCAAGTACACCTACGTCCAGAAGATGTAAGCCTGTCCGCATTGACTTCACGGAATGCCCGGCGCCTCGCGCCGGGCATTTTCTTTTACGGAAGCAGCGATCGCGCGTTTATTATCTGGCAAAGATCCTCGTTTTGAGGCCAGCGGCGGCTTTCCCTGATGTTCAGCCGTTTGGGGCCACGCTCAAGGCGAAGACTCGGGTTTAAATCGGTTTAAACGCGCGTCAAATTTTGTTTGCACTGCAGCATTTTCACGCTAATCATGGCGCCGCTTGCTCTTCCCTTCCGCTGCTGGAGCCCAATCCTTGGCCATCACGAAGATCCTCGTCGCCAACCGGTCCGAAATCGCCATCCGCGTGTTTCGCGCGGCCAATGAACTCGGCCTCAAAACGGTGGCGATCTGGGCCGAGGAGGACAAATATTCGCTGCATCGCTTCAAGGCCGACGAGAGTTACCAGGTCGGGCGCGGGCCGCACCTCAACAAGGATATGGGGCCGATCGAAAGCTATCTCTCGATCGAGGAGGTGATCCGCGTCGCCAGGCTGTCGGGCGCCGATGCGATCCACCCCGGCTATGGACTGCTTTCGGAAAGCCCCGAATTCGCCGAGGCCTGTGCCGAAGCCGGGATCACCTTCATCGGGCCCAAGCCGGAGACGATGCGCCGGCTTGGCAACAAGGTCGCGGCGCGCAATCTGGCCATCGAGGTCGGCGTGCCTGTCATTCCCGCCACCGATCCGTTGCCGGACGACATGGAGGCGTTCAAGAAACTTGCCACGGAGATCGGCTATCCCCTGATGCTGAAGGCTTCGTGGGGCGGCGGCGGCCGCGGCATGCGCGCCATCCGAGCCGAGGCCGATCTCGCCCGCGAGGTCACGGAGGGCAAGCGCGAGGCGAAAGCCGCCTTCGGCAAGGACGAGGTCTATCTCGAAAAGCTGATCGAGCGCGCCCGCCATGTCGAAGTGCAGATCCTGGGCGATACCAGTGGCAATGCGGTGCATCTGTTCGAGCGCGACTGCTCGATCCAGCGCCGCAACCAGAAGGTCGTCGAGCGGGCGCCCGCGCCCTATCTCAGCGAGGAGCTGCGCCAGGAGCTGTGCGGCCATGCGCTGAAGATCGCGCGCGAAACCAGCTATATCGGCGCCGGCACGGTCGAGTTCCTGCAGGACGCCGACACCGGCAAGTTCTATTTCATCGAGGTCAATCCGCGCATCCAGGTCGAGCACACCGTCACCGAACAGGTGACGGGCATCGACATCGTCAAGGCGCAGATCCACATTCTCGACGGCTTCGCCATCGGCACGCCGGAATCGGGCGTTCCGGCACAAAAGGACATCAGGCTGAACGGCCACGCGCTGCAGTGCCGCATCACCACCGAGGATCCCGAGCACAATTTCATCCCGGACTATGGCCGCATCACTGCCTATCGCGGCGCCACCGGCTTCGGTATCCGCCTCGATGGCGGCACCGCCTATTCGGGCGCGGTCATTACCCGCTTCTATGACCCGTTGCTGGAAAAGGTGACCGCATGGGCGCCGACGCCGGCCGAGACCATCGCACGCATGAACCGGGCGCTGCGCGAATTCCGCATCCGCGGCGTGGCCACAAACCTGACTTTCCTCGAAGCGATCATCAATCACCCGAACTTCGCCGACAATTCCTACACGACCAAGTTCATCGACACGACGCCGGAGCTGTTCGAGCAGGTCAAGCGCCAGGACCGCGCCACGAAGCTGCTCAACTATCTTGCCGACGTCAGCGTCAACGGCCATCCCGAGACGCGCGGCCGGCCGCAGCCGAAAGCCGATGCCGCCGCACCCGTGGTGCCCTACCTCAACGGCAATGTGCCCGGCGGCAGCAAGCAGAAGCTTGACGTGCTCGGTCCGGAAAAATTCGCCGCCTGGATGCGCACGCAAAAAGAGGTGCTGGTCACCGACACGACGATGCGCGACGGCCATCAATCCCTGCTGGCGACGCGTGTGCGCACGCACGACATCGCCGGCATAGCGGGCACCTATGCGCGTGCCCTGCCGCAGTTGCTTTCGCTTGAATGCTGGGGCGGCGCCACTTTCGACGTCGCCATGCGCTTTCTCACCGAGGATCCCTGGGAGCGGCTCTCGCTGGTACGCGAGGCGGCGCCCAACCTCCTGCTGCAGATGCTTCTGCGGGGCGCCAACGGCGTCGGCTACACCAACTATCCCGACAATGTCGTGCAGCATTTCGTCAAACAGGCGGCATCAGGCGGCATCGACCTGTTCCGGGTGTTCGACTGCCTGAACTGGGTCGAGAACATGCGCGTCGCCATGGACGCGGTTGGCGCCGAGGGGAAGCTGATCGAGGCCGCGATCTGCTACACCGGCGATATTCTCGATCCCACGCGGGCGAAGTACGACCTGAAATATTATGTCGGGCTGGCGAAAGAGCTCGAGGCGGCCGGCGCCCATATCATAGCGGTCAAGGACATGGCCGGGCTGTTGAAGCCGAGCGCCGCGCGCGTGCTGTTCAAGGCGCTGCGCGAAGCGACAGACCTGCCCATCCATTTCCACACACACGATACATCGGGGCTCTCAGCGGCAACGGTTCTGGCGGCGGTAGAGAGCGGCGTCGACGCCATCGACGCGGCGATGGATGCGTTCTCCGGCAACACCTCGCAGCCCTGCCTCGGCTCTATCGTCGAGGCGCTGAAGGGCACCGAGCGCGATCCCGGGCTCGACCCGCAATGGATCCGGAGGATCTCCTTCTATTGGGAAGCGGTGCGCAACCAGTATGCCGCCTTCGAAAGCGACCTCAAGGGGCCGGCGTCCGAAGTTTACCTGCACGAGATGCCGGGCGGACAGTTCACGAACCTCAAGGAACAGGCGCGTTCGCTTGGGCTGGAGACGCGCTGGCACGAGGTGGCGCAGACCTATCACGACGTCAATCTGATGTTCGGCGACATCGTCAAGGTGACCCCGTCGTCCAAGGTGGTCGGCGACATGGCGCTGATGATGGTCAGCCAGGATCTCACCGTCGCCGACGTCGAGAACCCGGCGAGGGACATCGCCTTCCCGGACTCGGTCGTCTCGATGCTGCGCGGCGATCTCGGCCAGTCGCCTGGCGGCTGGCCGCAGGCGCTGCAGGAGAAAGTGCTGAAGGGCGACAGGCCGATCACGGCGCGGCCGGGCTCGCTGCTGAAGCCGGCAGACCTCAAGGCCAGCCGCAAGGAGATCGAACGGAAGCTCGAGCGCAAGCTCAGCGAATACGAGTTCGCTTCCTGGCTGATGTATCCGAAGGTCTTCTCGGACTTCGCGGCCGCGCAGGAAACCTACGGTCCCGTCAGCGTGCTGCCGACGCCGACCTATTTCTACGGCATGAAGCCCGAAGACGAGGTGTTCGTGGACATCGAGAAGGGCAAGACGCTGGTCGTGCGCTGCCAAGCGATCGGCGACGTGGACGACAAGGGCATGGTCACCGTGTTCTTCGAACTCAACGGCCAGCCGCGCCGCGTCAAGGTGCCCGGCCGGGCGCATGGCGCGTCCGCCGCCAAGGCAAGGCGCAAGGCCGAACCCGGCAACGAGGCGCATGTCGGAGCGCCGATGCCGGGCGTCGTCTCGGCGCTCGCGGTGGCCGCCGGCCAGGCCGTCAAGGCCGGCGACGTGCTGCTCTCCATCGAAGCGATGAAGATGGAAACGGCGCTGCATGCCGAGCGTGACGGCACGGTCGCCGAGGTGCTGGTCAAGGCCGGCGACCAGATCGATGCCAAGGACCTGCTGATCGCCTTCAATTGAGAGCTCGCAAGAGAGAGGCACAGACTGTCGGCTTCTGTCGGCAGCCCTGACGGCCTGTTCGATAACCGCTTGACCCGCGGTCCCTGGTCGGGCATCGAACCGCAGAAATTTGCGGCGGCACGGTTCCCCCGAGTCGCGGCGAAGCACCGATTTTTTGGAGAAAAACATGGCCGACGATATCACAGAGACCAGCCAGACTGTTGCCGCCGGCCAGTTGCGTGCCTTCATCGAGCGCATCGAGCGGCTCGAGGAGGAAAAGAAGACCATTTCCGACGACATCAAGGAAGTGTTCGCCGAGGCCAAGGGCACCGGCTTCGACACCAAGGCGATGCGCGCGATCATCCGGCTGCGCAAGAAGGACCAGGCCGAGCGCCAGGAGGAGGAGTCCATCCTGGACCTCTACAAGGCCGCCCTCGGCATGGTGTAAGGCGAGGCATCTCGTGACGTCCGGGGTCGGCGATGAGTGAGTTCGACTTCGGCGGCCGAAGGGCCTCGGAGTTCCGCCAACGCGGCTTCTGGACGCTGTTTGCCGAGCGTCACCCGGAAGAAAGAACCCGGCTGGCGAGGCGAGGGCCCTGGTTCTGGCAGCGCGGGCTGCCGGAATTTGCGCTGGTGCTCTCCATGTACGTGGCGCCGAGCGAGAATGTGGTCGGCGTCTTCTTCGGCCGTAACGAGAAGCTTGGCGCAACCGACGTCTGGGTGCGCCTCAAGCCGTTTCAGCCGGCGATCGAGGAACGGCTGAAGCTCAGGCCGGAGCAGAGCGCACAAAACCTCGGCATCAATTCACAGTGGCGGGTCAACTGCTTTGCCGAGGACAATTGGCCGGCCATGACCGACTGGCTGGTGACCGAATGCTCGCGGTTCGAGTGCGCCGTCACCGAAGTTCTGGGACAGGGATAGACCGCCGATGCTCGCGGATTTCTTCCGCTCGCGTTGGGATGGCCAGGTGCGGCTCGACCGGCTGTTCTGGCGCGATATGGTGCTCGTCGGCACGGCGATCAACGTTGCATCGTCCGTGGCGGCGCTCATTCTGCTGGGGTTGAAGATGCCGCTCGGTCTTGTGCTGGCGGTGCATTTCGCGCCGGTGCCCTACAACATCTTCCTGACTTCGGCCGTCTGGCGGACGGCGGAGCGAACCGGTGGCGCCAAGGCCTCCCTTGCTATGCTGGGTTCGGCGCTCTGGCTGATCGCAACAGTCGTCGTCTGACAATGCTGCACGAAAAAGGGCGGCCGAGGCCGCCCTTCGCAGAAAACATTGGCGAGGCCTCGCTCAGGCCGGCTCGAATCTCAGCGCCACGCCGTTGATGCAGTAGCGCAGCCCGGTCGGCGGCGGGCCGTCCTCGAAGACGTGGCCGAGATGGCTGCCGCAGCGAGCGCAATGGCATTCCGTGCGGACCATGCCGTAGCTGCGGTCGGTCGTGGTCTCGATGGAACCGGGAACGGGGTCGTTGAAGCTCGGCCAGCCGGTGCCGCTCTCGAACTTCAGCTTGGATTCGAACAGCGGCTGGTCGCAGCCGACGCAAAAGAAGGTGCCGGCGCGCTTTTCGTGAAGCAGCGCACAGCTGCCCGGGCGTTCGGTGCCATGGTTGCGCATGACGGCATATTGCTCAGGCGTCAGCCGGGCGCGCCATTCGGCGTCGGTGCGGGTGACGGGATAGGCGTGGGTGTCCATGCAGAAAACTCCTCGGCCTTGACGGCTCATTGTTGATTGCAATCTCTATTCGCAACAAGATAGGCGTTTGTTACGAGATTTGCCCGCATTTTCGAGCGTGCCGTCTGCAATCCTCACGCGATCGCCGTGAGATAGCGCGCAACGGAGGCCGCCAGCGCCTGTTTCGCGCCACCGATAACGTTCTGGTTCCACCACGCGCCGTAGATGTCATCGAATGTGAAAGGCTCCAGCGCGGCCGCGATGCGGCGCACGGCGGCCGCATTGAGCGGGATGTAGTTGGGATAGCTGTACATGAAGCTGACGTGGCGGCGGGTCGGCGTCACCTGCAAGATATCGCCGGCCAGGAGAGCATTGCCGCCTTCGCGCTTCCAGTGCAGCACCTGGCCGCCAGCAAAGTGGCCGCCGCAGCGGATGAGCGTCAACGCCGGGTTCAGGTCCAGTGTCTCGCCTTGCCAGCTGACGATCGACGGGTGCGGCCGCATGATCCACTGCCGGTCGTCGTCATGGAGATAGATCGGCACGCCGCCAAACGCCTCGCTCCATTCGACCATCACCGAATAGTAGTGGCAGTGCGAGATGGCGATCGCGGCGAGACCGCCCCGGCGCTTGATCTCGGCCACCGCCTCGTCGGTCACAAGCGAGATGCAGTCCCACAGCACATTGCCGTGCGGCGTCTGCGCCAGCAGCGCTCGCTGACCGATGGCGAAGCGCGGCTCGATGCCGAAGGCGAGCACGCCGGCATCATCCTTCATCACGATCCGATGCCCGGCGGCGAGCTCTTCCGGTGTGATCCAGGCCTGGCCTTCCCAGCGCACATATTGCCGCTCGTCCTCGCAGATCGGACAATGCCGAGGCGGCGCTTCGCTCTGCGCGAACTGGACGCCGCATTGCAGGCAGAGGAAACAGGTCATGGAACCTCCCGTCATTGTCCCGGCTTAGTGCTTGCGCGACAATTGCCTGGTGGCGCCTTCCAACCCGGCCAGCGTCAGCGGAAACATGCGGCCGCCGAACATGTCGCGGATCATAGCGATCGAATGGGTGAAACCCCAGTTCTTCTGGCTCTCGGGGTTTAGCCATACCGCGTTCGGCCACTGCCGCAGCAGACGGCCGAGCCAGACGGCGCCCGCCTCCGGATTCCAGTGCTCGACCGAGCCGCCGGGATGCGCGATTTCGTAAGGGCTCATCGAGGCATCGCCGACCACGATCACCTTGTAGTCAGGTCCATATTTGTGGAGGAGATCGAAGGTCGGGATCGTATCGGCATGGCGGCGGCGATTGTCCTTCCACACGCCCTCGTAGAGGCAGTTGTGGAAATAAAAATATTCGAGCTGGCGGAATTCGGCGCCGGCGGCCGAGAACAATTCCTCGACGCTTCTGATGTGGTCGTCCATCGAGCCGCCGACATCGAAGAACATCAAAAGCTTCACCGCGTTGCGCCGCTCTGGCCGCGTCTTGACGTCGAGATAACCGTGCTCGGCGGTGGCGTGGATGGTGCCGGGCAGGTCGAACTCCTCCTCGGCGCCTTCACGCACCCAGCGGCGCAGCCGCTTCAGCGCGATCTTGATGTTGCGGGTGCCGAGCTCGACGGCGTCGTCGAAATTCCTGAACTCGCGCCTGTCCCAGACCTTCACGGCCCGGCGGTTGCGGCTCTCATGCTGGCCGATGCGCACGCCTTCGGGATTGTAGCCATAGGCGCCGAAAGGCGAGGTGCCGCCAGTGCCGATCCATTTCGAGCCGCCTTGGTGGCGGCCTTTCTGCTCCTCGAGCCGCTGCTTCAGCGTCTCCATCAGCTTCTCGAAACCGCCGAGCGCCGCGACCAGCTTTTTCTCTTCCTCGGTCAGGTGCTTTTCGGCCAGCCGGCGCAGCCATTCCTCGGGGATATCAGCGACGTTGACGGCATTCGGACCGCTGAGCGCCTCCACACCCTTGAAGACATGCGCGAACACCTGGTCGAAGCGGTCGATATGGCACTCGTCCTTCACCAGCGCGGCGCGAGCGAGGTAGTAAAAACCTTCGACGTCATAGTCGACCAGCCCGGCTTCCAACCCCTCCAGCAGCAACAGGTATTCCCGCAAAGAGACGGGAACGCGTGCAGCCTTCAGTTCGAGGAAGAAGGGGATGAACATTTTCTGTCTATAAGAGGTCGTACTCGATGAAGCCGGTGCGGCGCGCGACATGGTCATAGAGCTTGCGCGCCGTGGCGTTGGTTTCGTGCGTCATCCAGTAGACATTCCTGACGCCGATCTTGCCGGCTTCCTGCTTCACGGCTTCGATCAGCGCAGCGCCAATCCCCTTGCCGCGCACTTCGGGGTCGGCGAACAGATCTTGCAAGTAGCAGTTGTTTTTCTCAGACCAGCAAGAGCGATGGTACAGGTAATGGGTGAGGCCGACAGCCTTGCCGTCGAGGACGGCGATAAAGCCCTTAGGTTCGAACTCGCCTTGCGTGAACAGGCGCTTCCAGGTGACCTCGTAGACCTCTTGGGGCAGCTTCGTCTCGTAGAAAGCAAGGTAAGCGGTCCAAAGCCTGCGCCAGTCGGCGTGGTCGGATTCTGCGAGCGGGCGGATAGTGATCTCGGCCATTTCGTTCCCTCTGAGGTCTGGAACCCAATCCATACCAACAGAATCGGGATCAGGAACACCCTTCCCTATCCCGCCGGCGAACTATACTCGCGAAAAGCGGTCGCGAGCATGTGCAGCGCCTCTCGTGCCCTTGGCGCCAAGCTGTGCGAATGCAAAACGATCTCGGAAGGGGGAATTGGCGGCAGGCCGAGTTTGCGGCCCACCTCGACCAGGCCGGGCGGCGCGACACGGTAGGCGAGCGCAGCGACGGCGAAGCCGGCCGACACCGCGATATTGACGGCTGCGCCGCCGCCGCCCACGAAAGCCTCGTTCCAGGCAATGCCTGCCTTATCCAGTGCCTCGACAGCTCTCACGCGGTCAGGGCAATTGCATACGGTGCTTAGCAGCGCCAGGCGCAATGGCGTTCCCGGCCGCCATTCGAAGGCCGGGGCGGCGAACCAGCCATATTGAGTGCGCGACAAGGCTTCGCCGCGGCGGCTGTCGTCTTCCTGATGGACAATCACCGCATCGAGCTCACCGCGATCGAAAGCCTCCTCCAGCATGGAGCTCGTATCGATCCTGATGTTGAGCGCGAGCGACGGATCATGGGCATGCAACTGGGCTATCAATATGGACAGCTCAGGCCCGGCGACGTGATCGACAAAGCCGAGAGCAAGCCGACACGGCGCGTCGGAAAATTCCGTAACGGCTCGTTCGTGGGCGGCAAGGAATTCACGCGCCGCCGGGAGAAAAGCCGCTCCCCTTGCCGAGAGGGCCACGCGGCGCGGCGTTCGTTCGATCAGACGCGCGCCGAGCTTCTCTTCCAGCCGACGCAGCTTAACGCTGATCGTCGCCTGGGTGCTGCCCAGCGCGGCAGCCGCACGCGTGAAGCTCTGCAGGTCGGCCACCATGACGAAGGTCCGCACGGCATCGACGTCAAGACTGGGCATCTCTAATCATTCCGTTTTGTCATTTCTGAAATAGAAACGCATAGTCTTTTTTCATGATGGGGGGTCATTTAAGTCATGTCGACCGCTGTGTGAAGAGCGACGCTCGCAGCCACTTCCGAATGCTCCGACTGAAAGTGACCGACATGACGTTTCCAATCGACCGAAACACCGTTGCTCTTGCGGGGGTCTGCCTCGCCTCGCTGCTGTTCGGCCTCGAAATCTCCAGCGTCCCGGTGATCCTGCCGAAACTGGAAACCGTGCTTGGCGCTGATTTCAAGGATCTGCAATGGATCATGAATGCCTACACCATTGCCTGCACCACGGTGTTGATGGCGACGGGGACATTGGCCGACCGTCTCGGCCGCAAACGCGTGATGGTGGGCACCACCGTCGCCTTTGGCCTCGCCTCCCTGCTATGCGGTCTCGCAACGAGCGCTTCGCTCCTTATCATCGCGCGTTTTCTGCAAGGCCTGGCGGGCGGAGCGATGTTTACCTGCAGCGTGGCGGTGTTGTCTCACCAGTTTCAAGACGGCAGTGAACGCGGCAAAGCCTTCGTCGCCTGGAGCGTCGTCTCGGGCATCGGGCTTGGCTTCGGCCCCGCCATTGGCGGATTGATTGTGACGCTGTCGAGTTGGCAATGGGTGTTCCTCATCCATGTGCCGCTTGCCGTTCTTGCCCTGGCCTTCATCGGCGCCGGTGTCACCGAATCGCGCGATCGCAACGCGCAGAAGCTTGACCGGGCCGGCATACTGACACTGTCGTTCGCGGTGTTCGGCTTCTCCTATCTGATCACGCAAGGGGCCGATCTGGGCGCTGGCGCGCGCACCGGCGTGGCAAGCGCGGCCGTGCTGGCCTTCGTCGCGTTCCTCGTAGCCGAGAAGATCAATCCCTATCCGATGTTCGATTTCTCCGTTTTCCGCATCCGCCAATTCTCGGGAGCGATCATGGGCGGCATCGGCATGAATTTCAGCTACTGGCCGTTCATCATCTATCTGCCGATCTATTTTTCGGGGGTCGTCGGTTACGACAGCACCACGACCGGGCTGTTGCTGCTCGTCTACACGCTACCCTTCATGCTGATGCCGTCGATCGCCGAGCGCCTTCGGGCACGCTATCAGGCGCGGGTGGCGATCCCGCTCGGCTTGTTGACATTGGGGGTCGGTTTCATCGCCATGTGGATAGGGTCCGGGCTCGAGGGCAACTGGCTGACCATGCTGCCCGGCACGCTGATCGCCGGCATCGGCATCGGCCTGACCAATTCGCCGACCACCAACACCACGACCGGCTCGGTGCCACCCGATCGTGCCGGCATGGCGTCCGGCATCGATATCAGTGCGCGGCTGATCACGCTTGCCATCAACATCGCGGTGCTGGGACTGCTGCTGACGCAGGGGATCGTTTCTTATCTGCGCAACGCATTCGGCACGGCTGTCGACCCGAACGAACTGCGCGCCCTGGCGGAGAAGATCGCAGCCGGCAATCTCGACGGCCTGGCGCAATACTCGCCCAAGCTTGCGACCCTCGACCCGACGGGCGCCATCGTTCATGCCGCCCTGGTCAACGGTTTTGGCTGGGTCATGCTCTATAGCGGGATCGGCGTTCTGGCTCTTGCCGTCATCAGCTTTGCTATCTTCGGTCCAAAACATGTCGCGCCGCAGCAGCGAAGCGGGCGTCCTGCGCAGGGTGCTGGCGAGGTGCGCTCCTAGCAATGCCTTGCGGCTCGGCCTCAGGACGCCGAGCCGCTCGTCACCCTTGCCGTCTCGCCATGAAGGCCAGCCGTTCGAACAGATGCACGTCCTGCTCGTTCTTCAGCAGTGCGCCATGCAGCTTGGGCAGCGCGTTCTTCGGGTCGGCGCGCAGATCCTCGGGCGCGATGTCGTCGGCGACCAGCAGCCTTATCCAGTCGAGCGCCTCGGAGGTCGACGGCTTCTTCTTCAGCCCCGGCACGTCGCGGATTTCGTAGAACTGAGTGAGCGCCGCCCGCACCAGATTCTGCTTGATGCCGGGATAGTGCACATCGACTATCCTGTGCAGCGTCTCGACGTCGGGAAAGCGGATGTAGTGGAAGAAGCAGCGGCGTAGGAAGGCGTCCGGCAGCTCCTTCTCGTTGTTGGAGGTGATGATGACGATCGGCCTCACCGCGGCGCGGATCGTCTCGCCGGTCTCGTAGACGAAGAACTCCATCCGGTCGAGTTCCTGCAAGAGGTCGTTGGGAAATTCGATATCGGCCTTGTCGATCTCGTCGATTAGGAGGACGACTTTCTTGCCGGCGGCGAAGGCTTCCCACAATTTGCCGCGCTTGATGTAGTTTTTGATATCGTTGAACCTGGTATCGCCAAGTTGGCTGTCGCGCAGCCGCGACACTGCATCGTACTCGTAGAGGCCTTGCTGCGCCCGCGTCGTCGATTTGACGTGCCATTCGATGAGTTCCAGCCCGAGTGCCGCCGCCACTTGCCTGGCAAGCTCCGTCTTGCCGGTGCCGGGCTCACCTTTGACCAGCAAGGGCCGTTCCAGCGCGATCGCCGCGTTGACCGCCACCATCAGATCCTTGTCGGCGACGTAGGCCGCAGTGCCTTCGAAACGCATTTTTGCTCCTTGGTTCAGTACGGACGACCGTAAGGAGACGGCTTGGCCCATGCAAGGGTGGGTTGGCGGCGGCGAAGTGTGAAGCCGGCAGGGCAAGAGCGCCAACTCTCTGGCGCCAAGTCTCTGGCGCTTGGGAGGGCATCGGCCTATATTGGGGCTGACGGTCTGCGCTTCCCGGCAGGAGACACTTTTCCCCGGGGCCTTAACGATCCTTAGGGAGCTGTCCCTGGGAAGACCCGTGGGTTTTCTCACACGGCGCCCACCTACTTTGTAGGCACCCGGGATCGACTTCTCCACCGGTTGTGTGGATCGTCACTTATTCGCCACATCCACGTATTTCGTGGATCATGCGATGGAAAGCGTCGCTCCCAAAACGTCCATTCAGGTCTGGCTTTTTCTAGCGTCTGCGCATGGCATCCTCAAAAGACCTGAAAAAACAGCTTCGCAAGGAAGCGCTTGGCCGCCGCGACGCGCTCGATGAATTCTGGCGGGTGGAAGTCGCGCTCGATATGGCCGAAACCGCGCGCGACCAGCTTGCCATCGAGCCAGGTCAAATCGTGTCCGGCTTCTGGCCAATGCGCTCGGAAGTCGATGTCCGGCCGCTGATGTTCGCCTTGCGCGAAAAGGGCGCACGGCTCTGCCTTCCGGCGATCCTCGACAAGACGACCATCGTCTTTCGCGAATTGGTACGCGGCGCGCCGATGGTCGATATGGGATTTGGCACCGTCGGACCGCATGAGGAAGCCGAAGTTCTTGACCCCTCCGTCATGCTGGTGCCGCTCGCCGGTTTCGACGCGCGCGGCCACCGCATCGGTTACGGCGCGGGCTATTATGACCGTGCGATCGCCAAGCTTGTCGACAAGGGGCATGCGCCCCGGCTGATCGGCATTGCTTTCGACTGCCAGGAAGTGACGATGGTTCCCAATGAGGACCATGACGTCATCATCCCGGAAATACTCACCGAGAGCGGGTTGCGCCGGTTCGAGCCAGAATTGTAGATAGTTCTTTGGAACGCATGATCTTTGCCGAAAGTCATGCCACTTTTCGGGGTCAAGCGTGATGAGACTTCTCTTCCTCGGCGACATGGTCGGCAAGACAGGCCGCACGGCGGTGTGGGAGCAATTGCCGGGCCTGATCTCGGACTTCAAGCTCGATTTCGTCATCGTCAACGGCGAAAACGCGGCCGGCGGCTTCGGCATCACCGAGGAGATTTTTCGCGAGACCATCGCGGCCGGCGCCGATGTCGTCACCACCGGCAACCATGTCTGGGACCAGCGCGATGCGCTCGCCTTCGCGCCGCGCGAAGAGCGCTTCCTGCGCCCGTCCAATTTTCCCAAGGGTACGCCAGGGCGCGGCTCGGGCGTCTACATCGCCAGGAGCGGCGCGCGCGTGCTGGTCGCCAACATCATGGGCCGGGTGTTCATGCATCCCGAGCTCGACGATCCCTTCCAGGCTGGCGAGCGCGAGCTTGCCGCCTGTCCGCTCGGCGAGCAGGCGGATGCCGTGGTCATCGACTTCCACGCCGAGGCGACCTCCGAAAAAATGTGCTTCGCGCATTTCGTCGACGGTCGCGCCAGCCTCGTGGTCGGCACTCACACCCACCAGCCGACCGCCGATCACCATATCCTCAATGGCGGCACCGGCTACATTTCCGACGCGGGCATGTGCGGCGATTATGATTCGTCGCTCGGCATGGACAAGGAGGAGCCGCTCAACCGGTTCCTGTCGAAAGTGCCGAAGGGGCGTTTCGAGGCGGCGACCGGACCCGCGACCTTGTGCGGCGTCGGCGTTGATATTTCCGACCGCACGGGGCTGACCGAGAAGATCGCGCCGTTTCGCCGCGGGCCGCGGCTCGAGGAAACGGCGCCGTCCTTCTGGACGTGACATTGATATAGGGGCTCTCAATACCTAACTGCCGGCGACACTGCTCTAGATCGTAGAGGGGACGACCTCCATGCAGCTTATCGAGTTCCTGGCGCCGCACTTCGCCTTCGTGTCCGATCCCACCGCCTGGGTCGCGCTGTTGACCCTGGTGGTGCTCGAGATCGTGCTCGGCATCGACAACCTGATCTTTATCTCGATCCTGACCAACAAGCTGCCGGAAGCACAGCGAGCCCGCGCCCGCCGGCTCGGCATCTCGGCGGCGCTCGTCATGCGGCTGGTGCTGCTCGCCACCATCTCGATCATCGTCCAACTGACGGCGCCGGTCTTCACCGCCCTTGGCCACGGCTTTTCCTGGCGCGACCTGATCCTGATCGCCGGTGGCCTGTTCCTGGTGTGGAAGGCGACCAAGGAGATCCATCACACGGTCGACCCCGACGACCACCAGGACACGATGCTGGGCGAGACCGTGCAGATGAGCCTTGCCGGCGCCATCTTCCAGATACTGCTTCTCGACCTTGTCTTCTCCATCGATTCCATCATTACCGCCGTCGGCATGACCGACGAGATCGCCATCATGTACATCGCCGTCATCGTGGCGGTTACGGTGATGATGCTGGCGGCTACGCCGTTGGCGAACTTCATAGCCAGGAACCCGAGCATCGTCATGCTGGCGCTGGGCTTCCTGTTGATGATCGGCATGACGCTGATCGCCGACGGCATGGGCTACCATGTGCCCAAGGGTTATATCTACGCGGCGATGGGTTTTTCGGCGCTCGTCGAAGGCCTCAACATGCTGGCGCGGAACCGCAAGAAGGCGAAGTCCGGCGGCGGGCATTGAGCCTGACGACATGGCCAATGCCGAGTTCAGGCTGACTCTTACGAAATTGTACGTACAATATCGTAATCGATGGTGCTGCTTTGCGGTTCGAATGGGATGCTGAAAGAGCCAGGCGCAAACTTGCCAAGCTCGGCATCGGATTCGATCTCGCGCAGAAGGTGTTCGATGATCCGCTTTATCTCATCGTGCCCGACCGGTTTGAAGATGGTGAGCAGCGTTGGCACGCTATCGGGACGATCGATGCCGTAGTGGTCATGCTGGTTGTCCACACATATCCTGATCGCGAAGATGAAGGACGAGTTAGGATTGTTGGTGCCCGGAAAGCGACAGCGCATGAAAGGAGGCGCTATGAGCAAGAAGGACCTTAGTCAGGATCAGCGCAACCAGCTCGCCAAGCTGGCTGGTTTGCCTGACAGCGAAATTAATACTTCCGACATCCCAGAAGTTCCGGCGGAGAATTGGATTCATGCTCGTCGTGGACATCTTTACAGACCACTCAAGCAGCCAGTGACAATCAGACTCGATACTGACGTGCTATCGTGGTTCAAGGAGCATGTCGGGGGTGGTGGTTACCAGACCGAAATCAATCGTGTGCTCCGCCATCACGTGATCGAGCAGGAAAAGTGTAAAACCTGAGCCGGTTCAACTCCCCGGTGCGCCCTTCGGGTGACGGTCGCCGATCAGGCCTAGTGTCAGGCCTTGTTCGAGCCAGGCCTTGGCGCCGGCCAGAACGAGCGTGAAGCCGCCGGTTGAATCGACCGCCTGTTTCGCCTGTTCGTCGCCATTGCCGGCAAAGCCGAAATTGTGGACCTCCAGGAAGGTCGCGTCACCTGGCATTTCGGTGAAGGTCCAGATCACCGTGGTCGGCGGATCGCTCCATTGCATGACGATCTTTTCGTTGACGACGATCTCGCTGGCGACCACCGTCGTCGAGACGCCATACATGCGCCACTCCCATTGAACCGGCTTGCCGCCGTCCAGCCTGCCGCTGGAATGGGTGAACCAGAATTTCGTGGTGATCTCCGGGTCGACGATGGCCTCGAAAACGTCGGAGACCGGCCGCCGGATCAGCATGGCGGCTTCGGCCGTCGGTGTCTCGCGGATTTCCATACCGTTCTCCTCTGCCGAATACGCCTTCACCAGGCGTCGGGCTCCCGCACCATGTGAACGATGTTGGCGGGGCTGGTGATCCAGAAACCGCGGAAGCCTTCTCCCAGCGGCTCGATGGCGTCGCCTCGCTCGACGCCGACCTTGGCGAGATGATCGGCGGCGCCCGGGAAATCCCCGGTGAACAGTCCCAGCCAGATCTCGGCTTGGCCCGGTCCTGCTATGGCAGATTGATCTGCCAGGAAACGCCGAACCTGTCGTTCAGCCAAGCGAAACGACGGCTGAAACCGTAATTGCCGGTCGGCATCAGAAACGTGCCGTCTTTGGACAAGGCCTCGACGATGCGCTCCAGCTCTTCTTCGGTGGAACAGTCGACGAAGAGCGAGACCGACGGCGTGAAGGTGAAGGCGTGGTGCACAGGGCTGTTGAAGATCATGACCTCCGTGCCGCCGATGGATGCGCGAGCCAGCTTGACTGCCCCTTCGGGTCCGTCCTCGCCTGCACCGTAGCGCGTGAGGTCGAGGACGCGGCTATCCGGAATGGTCTCACAATAGAAGGCCATGGCTTGCTCGGCCTTGCCTTCGAACATCAGGAACGGGGTTACTTTCACGGCAGGCCTCCCTTCGCTCAAATGTTGGTCTCGTTGGCAGGCTCGCCCTTCATCTCGCTGCGGTAGTAGCCGTCGCGCAAATTGATGCCGTGTTCGACATAGGCCTTCATGCAGGCCAGCATCTGCGACCAGCCCTCGCAATTGAGATAGGACTTCTTCAGGCCGACCGCGTCCTCGTGCCAGCCGGCCTCGGCGATGGTGACGAAGGTGCCGCCGTCGTCGAGCGGCTCGAAATTCATCTCGATGCGGGTCTTGTAGGCCGGCTTTCCCTCTTCGTCGGTGGCATCCCAGCGCAGCACGATGCGGCTGTCCCTGACGATTTCGTCTACTTCGACCGGCACCTTGCCCCACCACACGACATTGGCGCCCGGCACCAAGGGCGCGCTGGCACCGCCGATGGTGGTGAAATAGGAGCTGAGCTTCTTCGGATTGACGACCGCGTCGAAGACGTCGGCGACCGGTTTGCCGATGCGTCCTGAAACCCTGAATCCAAGAGACATATCCACAGTTCCTTCCTTGATTGATAGGAGCTTATGTTATAAAAAAATAACATGTCAAGCCGATCGCAAGACGACAATGTTTTCAAGGCGCTGGCGCATCCGCGTCGGCGCGAGATGCTGGATCTGCTGAAGGACGCGCCAAAGACGACCGGCATGCTGTGCGAGGCGTTTTCCGACATCGACCGCTGCACCGTCATGCTGCATCTCAAAGTGCTGGAAGAGGCCGATCTCATCGTGGCGCGGCGCGAGGGGCGCGAGCGCTGGAACCATCTCAATGCGCTGCCGATTAAGGAGATACACGACCGCTGGATCAGCCAGTACGCAGGCCATGCGCTTAGTATCATCGACCGGCTGAAGTCGGATCTGGAGGGGTGAACAGCCGTCACGGCTTTTGCCGTGCGTGGTAAAGCGCGGCGCGGCTGGACGAATTGAGCCGATTTATCTATAAGCCGGCCATTCCGACAAAGAGCGCCATACGTCCATTCGGACGCAGCAGGGACGTTCTGACATTTTGAATTCGAGCATTGCGGAAGGCGGGTCATGCATCTCGCCGCGCAATGCTCTAGCCGAACACGACAGGGGTGCCATGGCTGGCCATTCACAGTTCAAGAACATCATGCACCGCAAGGGCCGTCAGGACGCGGTGCGGTCGAAAATGTTTTCCAAGCTGGCGCGCGAAATCACCGTCGCGGCCAAGAGCGGGACGCCCGATCCGTCGATGAATCCGCGCCTGCGCCTTGCCGTGCAGAACGCCAAGGCGGTGTCGATGCCGAAGGACAACATCCAGCGCGCCATCAACAAGGCGTCGATGGGCGACGCCGAAAATTACGAAGCCGTGCGTTACGAGGGCTACGGTCCCGGCGGCGTCGCCGTGATCGTCGAGGCGCTGACCGACAATCGCAACCGCTCGGCTTCGAATGTGCGCGCCGCCTTCACCAAGGCCGGTGGGGCGATGGGCGAAACCGGCTCGGTGTCGTTCATGTGGGATCGGGTCGGCGAGATCTATTATCCGGCATCGGCCGGCAGCGCCGACAAGGTCGTGGACGCGGCAATCGAAGCCGGCGCCGATGACGTGGAGTCGGATGAGGAAGGCCACACCATCTATTGCGCCTTCGAAAACCTCGGCGAGGTGTCGAAGGCACTGGAAGCCTCTCTCGGCGAGGCGGAATCGGTGAAGCCTATCTGGAAGCCGCAGAACAATGTTCCGGTCGACGAAGAACGCGCCCAGTCGCTGATGAAGCTGGTCGCCACGCTCGAGGACGACGACGACGTTCAAAGCGTCTACGCCAATTTCGAGGTCGACGAGGAGACCATGGCCAAGCTCAGCGCTGCGTGAGCAAAGCCTGACATGATCGAAAAACCGCTGCCCACCATCCGCATCACCTATTGCACGCAGTGCCAGTGGCTGCTGCGTGCCGGCTGGATGGCGCAGGAACTGCTATCGACATTCGGCACCGATCTGGGCGAGGTGACGCTGGTGCCCGGCACCGGCGGCGTCTTCACCATATCGTGCAACGAGGTGCTGGTCTGGGACCGCAAGCGCGACGGCGGCTTTCCGGATGCGGCAAAACTCAAGCAACTGGTGCGCGACGTCATCGACCCGGACCGCGATCTCGGTCATTCCGACCGCAAGGCGAAGAGCTGAGACTTCCGCAGAAGCCGGACGTCATTTTCCTCGCCTCTGCCCGAAAATCGCGCCGATCCCCGCGCCGATTGCTATGCCCATGCCGATGCCGACGGAAGGGTCATCCATCGCTGCGCCACAGACAGCGCCGAGGCCGATCCCCGCGGCAATGCCCAAGGCCATGATGGAATACGGGTCGTTCACGGCGCTTCTCCCGATAAACACGCCTCGGTCGCTGCGATGCCGAACGCGGCGGACCGAGACACGTCAACGCGCGGCGAACCAGAAGGATGCCAGCGCGGCGATGGCGGTGATGGCGCGCACGTGGTTCCACATCACCCAGTCCCTGAGATAGGTGGTCCATACAGCAGCGCCGTTGCTGCTGGCCGGATCGACGGCGGCCAGCGCGTCGTTGAGCGGCACGTTGAAAACCATCGTCACGATCGGGTTGCCGACGAGATAGATGACTGCGCCGGCCAGCAGCCAGAAGGAGCCTGGCTGCTGCCAGCCGATGATGGCGCCGGCGATCAAGACAAGGCAGATCAGGCCGGTGCCGAACAAGGCGGTCATGAACATCGGCGTGATGACGGTGATGTTGATCGAGTTCATGGCGGCGATACCGCCCGCGGCAGGCAGGCGAGCCATTGCCGGCATGACGAAGTTGGAAAAGGCGAAGAACACGCCGCCAACAACGCCCGAGCCGATAGCGGCGATGAAGATGAGGCTGGGAAGTAGTTTCGCGATCATGTCAGTTGCTCCAGATGCCGGTTGCGGCGGTTTCAGTCGCAATGGGCAGAAAAGTTTTGGGGGGTGGCCGGGCACCTGTTCGACGCCTTCAAATCAATTATCCCGTCTGCTTCTTTCAAAACATGAGAAATCCTCATATTTGCAAAACGTGATAAACCCTCGTATTTTGCGAGTCAAGTCATTTCTGGGTGGCATTGCCGCCCGGCGTCTGTTGAAGAGCCATGGAAAAAACCGCCACGTCCCCACCGGAACAGGTCGCCACGCCACGCCGCGCGCCGAGCCAGCAGCGCAGCCGTGAACGGGTCGAGCGCATGCTCGCCGCCGCCTCGGCGCTGATTGCGGAGCAAGGCAGCGATGCCATGCGCATGGGCGAGGTGGCGGAGCGGGCTGGGGTGTCGATCGGCTCGCTCTACCAGTTCTTCCCCGACAAGCGGGCGATCGTCTGGGCGCTGGCCGAGCGCTACACCGCCGAAAGCCAGGCCTGCATTTCAGCCGCGCTCAAGGACGTCGGCGACGCCGAGGGCCTTCGGCGGGCGTTCTCGGAACTGGTGGGCATTTATTACCACCTGTTCCTGGCGGAGCCGGTGATGCGCGATATCTGGTCGGGCACGCAGGCCGACAAAGCGCTGCGCGAACTGGAGCTCGCCGACAGCCGTGCGAACGCCGAATTTCTCACTGCGACGCTCAAACGCCTGCGGCCCGATGCCGATGCCGTCGCGCTGGAGACGACGGCGTTTCTCGTCTGGCAGATGGGCGAGGCCGCCATGCGGCTGGCGATCTCGGTCGAGCGGAAGGAGGGCGACAGGCTGGTCGCCGCCTACAAGCGCATGGCGCTCAGGGAATTGCTTGCGGAATAGGATGCTCTCACCCGCCCCCTCGTGGGGAGGGTCGCTGCGAAGCAGCGGGGTGGGGCAGCGCCGACCCCCACCCCGACCTTCGGTCCGACCTCCCACACGGGACCGACAAGGCGGAGGTGGGGGCAAGCGCCAGCGTGAAGGGACGTGCATTGGCCAACAAAAAACCCGCCACGGGGGCGGGTTCTCTGGTCTGCGAAAAGCTGATGAGGCCTAGAGGCCGAAACCTTCGAAGCGCTTCTTGAACTTCGACAGGCGGCCGCCGCGGTCGAGCAGGGTCTGCTGGCCGCCGGTCCAGGCCGGGTGCGTGGTCGGGTCGATGTCGAGGTTCATCGTATCGCCTTCCTTGCCCCAGGTCGAACGGGTCATGTACTCGGTGCCGTCGGTCATGACGACCTTGATGGTGTGGTAGTCGGGATGGATATCGGTCTTCATGGCTCGGTTCCTGGTTTGCCGGGCGCGGCTGACGGGCTGAAAGCCTGCGTCGATGCGCCCCTTTTTAAAACTCGAAGCCGCAGCTATTGAGGAGCCACGGCTTCTAAAACGGTCGGCGAGCCTATACATCAGCCGGAATTGAATCACAAGGCCGCGGCAAGCGCATATTGAGGCGCATAGCTGAAGGCGGCCAAGAGGAAAAGACCAGGATGGCGCAAACCAGCAGCGCAGACGAGCGCCGGCGCTCGCTCAAGCCGCTCAGGCGCCTGTTTCCCTACATCGGCCGCTACCGCACATTGGTGGCGGGCGCCGTCATCTCGCTGATCGTCGCGGCGGTGACGACGCTGGCGCTGCCGCTGGCGGTACGGCGCATGATCGATCATGGTTTCACGCCGTCCGGTTCCTCCTTCATCGCCGAATATTTCGCCGCGCTGGTGGCGATGGCCGCGCTGCTGGCGGCGGCATCGGCGGGCCGCTACTATTTCGTCATCACGCTCGGCGAGCGCGTCGTCGCCGATATCAGGCGCGATGTCTTTGCCCATGTGACGAAACTGTCGCCGGCCTTCTTCGACACTGCCCAGTCGGGCGAGATCGTGTCGCGGCTCGCCGCCGACACCACGCAGGTCAAATCGGCGGTCGGGGCGACCGCTTCGGTGGCGCTGCGCAATGTCATCCTTGGCCTCGGCGCGGTCGCGATGATGGTTTTCACCAGCCCGAAACTGTCCGGGCTGGTCATCGCAGCCATTCCAATCATCGTGCTGCCGCTGGTCGCCTTCGGCCGCTCGGTGCGGCGCAAGTCAAGGCAGGCGCAGGACACGCTGGCCGATGCCACCGCCTATGCCAGCGAGCAGATCGGCGCGGTGCGCACATTGCAGGCCTTCACCAATGAGACGCTGGTCACCGGGCGTTTTTCGGGTGCCGTCGAGGCCGCCTTCGAGGCCGCGCGCGCCTCGATCTTCGCGCGCTCGTTCCTCACCTTCTTCGCCATCTTCACGATTTTCTCCTCGGTCGTGGCGGTGCTGTGGTTCGGCTCGCGCGACGTGCTCGACGGCAATCTGTCGCCGGGCACGCTCGGCCAGTTCCTGCTCTATTCGGTATTCGCCGCCGGTGCGCTCGGCGCGCTATCGGAGGTCTGGGGCGAATTGGCCCAGGCAGCAGGTGCCGCCGAACGGCTGACCGAAATCCTGGCCGAGGAGCCGGCGATCGTGGCGCCTGCCAATCCCAGGCCGCTGCCGGTGGCGAGCAAGGGAGCGATCAGCTTCGAGGCCGTGTCCTTTTCCTACCCGGCCCGGCCCGACCGCGCCGCCGTCCACGGCCTGAGCTTCTCGGTCAAGCCTGGCGAGACGGTGGCGATCGTCGGTCCCTCGGGAGCGGGCAAGAGCACGGTGTTCTCGCTGATCCTGCGCTTCTACGATCCGGAGACCGGCAGGATCCTGATCGACGGCGTCGACATCCGCGAAGCCGACCCCCTTTCGATACGGCAGCGCATCGCCATCGTGCCGCAGGACGTCACCATCTTCGCGGCCAGCGCGCGCGACAATATCGGCTTCGGCCGGCCGGGCGCCAGCGAGTCAGAGATCGAAGCGGCGGCAAAGGACGCGCTGGCCGACGAATTCATCCTCAAGCTCGAGAAGGGCTATGACAGCCAGATCGGCGAGCGCGGCGTGACGCTGTCGGGCGGGCAACGCCAGCGGGTGGCGATCGCCCGCGCCATCCTGCGCGACGCGCCGATCCTGTTGCTCGACGAGGCGACCTCGGCACTCGACGCCGAAAGCGAGACGCTGGTGCAAATGGCGCTGGAGCGGCTGATGCGGGGCCGCACCACGATCGTCATCGCGCACCGTCTGGCGACGGTGCTGAAGGCCGACCGCATCCTGGTCATGGATGGCGGCCGTATCGTCGAGGAAGGCACGCATCAGAGCCTGGTGACCAAGGGCGGCATCTATGCCCGGCTCGCCAAGCTGCAGTTCGAGACCGGCGCCAGCGCCTTCAGGGGCGCGGCTGAGTAGCGGCGACGCTGGGCGTGCTCACGCGGCTCCATACCGTTTGCGCAGGTGGTCGGTGAAATAGACGGCATTGAGCTTTTCACCGGTGGCGCGTTCGAGCAGGTCGGGCGTCGACCAGCGCGATCCGTGCGACCATATGTTCTTGCGGCGCCAATCGTTGATGGCACCGAAATTCCCCATGGCAAGATCGTCATCGGCCGACGGATGCTCCCGCGTCAGCGCCGCCCATTGCTGCGCCGCCATTATCGCGCCCAGCGTGTAGGAGGGAAAGTAGCCAAAGGCGGCAGCAGGCCAATGCACGTCCTGCATCGGCCCGTCCGCGGGGTTGTCGATGGTTGAGAGGCCGAGATAGTCGCGCATCCTGGCGTCCCAGGCCTCGGGCAGTTCGGCCACCTCGAGCCTGCCGGAGACGAGCTCCTGCTCCAGTTCATAGCGCAGGATGACATGCAGCGGATACGTCACCTCGTCGGCATCGACACGGATCAGGCCGCGCTCGACATGGTGGACATGCGGCAGGATGTCGTCGAGCGACCAGGCTTCGCCGAGATGCTTTTCCACGACCGGCAATGCCCAACGCCAGAAGGCGGGATTGCGCCCGATCTGCTTTTCAACGAACAGACTCTGGCTTTCATGCACGGCCATGCCGCGCGCCTTGCCGAGCGGCCAGTGCGACCACGCCTTCGGCAGGTTCTGCTCATAGAGTGCGTGGCCGGTCTCGTGCAGCACGCCCATCAGCGCCGACAAGAAATCGGAAGTCTTGTAGCGGGTGGTGATGCGCACGTCGCTCGGCACACCGCCACAGAACGGATGGTGCGACACCGACAGCGAGCCGTGCGTCAGGTCGAAGCCGACCGCCGCCATCATGGCAAGGCCGAGTTCACGCTGCCTGTCGATCGCGTAGCTGCCCGCAAGCGGCTTCAGCGGATGCTTGCGCAGCCGCGCTTCCTGCGCCGCCAGCGCTTCCGGCACGAACCCCTTGAGGAAAGCCTTCAAGTCGGCGAACACCGGGGTGATGTCGGCGGTGCGGTTGCCGGGGTCGTATTGCTCCATCAGCGCGTCGTAGGGGGCGAGGCCGAGGATGTCGGCGCGCAGGGCCGCCTCTTCGCGAACCAGCGCCACGACGCCTTCAAGCGCCGGCAGGAAGCCCGCCCAGTCGTTCTTGGCCCGCAGGTCGCGCCACAGCTGCTCGCAGCGCATGCGCGCGGTCGTCTGGCGTTCGACAAATTCGACCGGCAGGCAGGTCAGATTGGTGTATTGCCGCCGCAGCTCGGCCAGCGCCGCCTGCTGTTCATCGTCAAGCGCCTCGCCTTCGGCGGCGGCGATCCAGTCCGCTATTTCCGGCGCGGTCGCCCTGGTGTGGTACATGCCGGCAAGTGCCGCCATGGCCTCGGCGCGCTTCTCGCCGCCACCGACGGCCATGTGGGTCGCTTCATCGGCGCCGAGGATGGCCAGCGCGTGCTCCAGGGCTTCGAGCTTGTGGCCGAGGTCATCGAGTTTTTGAAAGGACATGGCGGCTTCCGTGATTGGGAAGGGCGAAAAAGATACCAACGCCGGCGCGTTTGCAACCCTCACGCGCCGTCCGGCAGATGCGCCTTGCGCTGGCGAGCCGACGCGTGAAATGCTGCCCGACGATACATCACGAGGGAATACGATGATCGGCAACATCCTGGTCGGGCTGGTGGCTTTGATCCATGTCTATATCGTCTATCTGGAGATGGTGCTCTGGGATACGCCGCGCGGGCACAAGGCATTCCGGCTGACGCCGGAATTCGCCAGCGCCTCGAAGGTGCTTGCCGCCAATCAGGGTCTCTATAACGGCTTTCTCGCCGCCGGCCTGATCTGGGCCCTCTACCTCGGCACGGCCGGTTTCCAGGTCAAGGTTTTCTTCCTGCTCTGCGTGGCCATTGCCGGCCTGTACGGCGCCGCAACGGTCGGTCGCAAGATCCTGTTTGTGCAGGCCGTGCCGGCAGCGGCCGCCCTGGCCGCGGTCTGGCTCGGCTGGTGAGGAAAAGAGGCGCCTGCGGGATTGGGTCCCGTAGACGCCAGGTGGTCCCTTCCTTTTGAACTGCCGACAGAATGGCCTCAGCCGTTCGGGTAGTTCCCGCCGTCGGCACCGTCGCCCATCAGGAAGCCGCTACCGATGTCGACCCTCAGCCGCTGGTCGACATTGTCGAGACGGCGCAGCAGGTCATGATATTGTGCGGCCGGTATCCTGCCGTGATCCGACGAGGCTATCTTCTCGGCCGCCTGACCTATGCGAGCGGTGCGCATCTCCAGGCGCTCCGCCGCGGCCGGGGTGATGTTGTTGGCCTGTCTGGCGGTGATTATGCCCTGATGGACGCCTTGAACCTGTTCAATGAGAGCCTCGACACGCGGGCCGGTCATGTCGGTCGGGTCGGTCGCGTCGAGCGCGCCCCTGTGGTGACCCGCGGCGTAGGCGCCGGCAAGCGGGGCGGCGACGAGAATCACGGCAAGGGTTGCAGTCTTGACAGATGCTGAAGAGCGCACGACGGCGCCTCCTTTTTGCTGCGGAAAAGAACGGCTCTGCCGTTGCGCTTCCGGACAATGCGGGCCGTCCAGTTCCGTCGCGTCGCGATGGGAGGCATCGCCGGCGGTTCTCGGCCCTGCGCAACACGCTAGGAGCGCTTTGTGGCGAAGTGTAATTAAAAAAAGATAATCTTTTCAGGCCTTGCCGGTGCGCAACTGCGCCCTAGAGTTGAGCCGGCGAACAAATTCGCGTGAGATCGCGTGATGATGGAATCACCGTTCGGTGAGCTTCAGTTCGATCCGGCGGTTCTTGTTGCGCGCCTCTTCGGTGTCGGCGGGGTCGAGCGGCTGGAACTCGCCGAAGCCGGCGGCGACCAGCCGGTTGGCCGGCACGCCGTTCTCGATCAGGAACTTCACCACGGAAGTGGAGCGCGCCGTCGATAGCTCCCAATTGTCGCGATACCGACCGGTGCCGGACAACGGCTTGTTGTCGGTATGGCCATCGACGCGCAGCACCCAGTTGATCTCCGGCGGGATCTCCTTCTGCAACTCGATGATGGCGTCGGCAAGTTTCTTCATCTCGACCTTGCCGGCATCGTTGATCACCTCCGAGCCGGTCGGAAACAACACTTCCGACTGGAAGACGAAGCGGTCGCCGACGATGCGGATGTTCTCGCGGTCGGCGAGGATTTCGCGCAGGCGGCCGAAGAAGTCGGAGCGGTAGCGGTTGAGTTCCTGCACGCGCTGCGCCAACGCCACGTTGAGGCGGCGGCCAAGGTCGGCGATCTTGGTGTTGGAATCGCGGTCGCGGGCCTCGGAAACGTTCAGCGCATCCTCGAGCGCGCCGATCTGCTTGCGCAAGGCCGCGATCTGCTGATTGAGGATCTCGACCTGGCTCAGCGCCTGCTGGCTGATCTGGCGCTGGCTGTCGAGCTCGCCCGTCAGCGCCGCCGCGCGCTGGTTGGCCGCGTCGCCGGCGCCCGCACCTTGCGCCAGCAGCTGCTGGAGCCGGCTCTTCTCCGCTTCGGCCGCCGACAGCGATGCCTGCAGATTGGCGAGCGAATCCTCCTTGTCCTGTGTCGTGGAACGCTCCAGCGCCAGAAGCTGCGTCAGTTCGTTGATCTGCGAATTGAGGCGCGACAGAACGGCGTCCTTGCCGGAGATTTCGCGGCCGAGCAGGAACTGCGCCAGCACGAAGACGGTGAGCAGGAACATGATGGCCAGAAGCAGCGTCGACAACGCGTCGACGAAGCCCGGCCAATAGTCGATGCGGCGGTCGGCGCGCCGGCTCCTGGCGAGCGCCATGCTAGTGCACCCCGGTCTTCTTCAGGGCGTCGGCGATCTTTTCCAGCGTGTTGCGCATCGCCTTTTGTTCATCCGACTGTGCTTCGACCCAGTCGCGCATGATCTGCTGCTCGGAGCGCATGTTCTTGACCAGGCCGGAAATGCCGTCGGCGAGATTGGCCATGGCGGTGGCGACGCGCGGATTGGAGCCGCCGCCATTCTCCTGCATGCTGCGCAGCCGCTCCGACAGCAGGCGGATTTCATCGGAAGGCTCGGTCCGGACCGCGTCGGAGACGACGATGTCGGACGACAGGTCGGTGACCGAGGACAGCCAGTTCTCCAGTTCGGTGTAGAAGCGCGTCTGCGCGCGGCCGGCCTGCAGGTCGAGGAAACCGAGAACGAGCGAGCCGGACAGGCCGAACAGCGAGGACGAGAAGGCCGTGCCCATGCCGGCGAGCGGCGCCGACAGCCCTTGCTTCAGCGAATCCAGCACAGCGGCGGCATCGCCCGTGCCGGGATCGAGCGACTCGATGGTCTCGCGGATGGAGCCGATCGTGTTCAGCAGGCCCCAGAAGGTGCCGAGCAGGCCAAGGAACACCAGGAGGCCGACGAGGTAGCGCGAGGTGTCGCGGCTTTCATCGAGCCGCGTGGCGATGGAGTCGAGCATGGTGCGCATCGAGCTGGTCGAAAACGCCATGCTCGACGAGCGGCCGATCATCGCCTTCATCGGCGCCAGCAGCACCGGTTCGGTGATCTCGGAACCGGCGCGGAAGGAGTTGACCCAGCGCACTTCGCGAAACAGCCGCCCGACCTGGACGAAGGCCAAAAGGATGCCGACGGCAAGCACGCCGATGATCAGGCCGTTGAGCCCCGGATTGGTGACGAAGGCGGTCGAGATCTGCCGTGTCAGGATCGCTGCGATGAAGGCGACGATGGCCAGGAAGATGACCATGGTCAGGAGAAAGACCTGCGGGCTCGACAATTTGTGTGGGTCGTAGATCAGCACGTCGGAGCGCCTGCCCATGCCGAAGGATCTGAGAAAAGCCATCCGTGCCCCGTTTCCGATGCCGCTGCCGCCGATCACGTCGTCGGCGACTCTAAACGGAATTGTGACCAAATTGAATGGTGCTTGGCAATATTGCCGCCAGCAGTTTCAGAGACGGTTGATGACCAGGCAATCGACCATCGCCGCCAGATGCAGGCCTGCGCCGGTGACCACGAAACCATGCCACAGCGCGTTGTGGAAGCGCAGCGCCTTCCAGGCGAAGAAGATCACGCCGCAGGAATAGACGACGCCGCCGGCGACGATGAGCACGATCGCCGTCGCCGGCAAGGTAGCGACGAGCGGTTCGACCAGGACGATGCCGCTCCAGCCGATGGCGAGATAGAAGACGATCGCCAGCCGGTCGAAGCGGCCGGGGAAAAACACCTTTATGGCGATGCCGATAATGGCCGCGGTCCAGACCAGGACGATCATCCAGCCGGCCAGCGCCGAGCCGTCGAGCTGCGCGAGAAAGGGCGTGTAGGTGGCGGCGATGAGCAGATAGATCGCAGCGTGGTCGAAACGCCGCAAAATCCATTTCACCGGCGAAGTCACCGGCCACAGATTGTAGGTCAGCGACACCGAGAGCACGGTGAGCAGCGACACGACATAGAAGGCGGCGGCGATGTATTCGCCCGGTCCGACCCGGAAGGCGGCCAGCGCCAGCAGCGCCGAACCGGCCGCGATCGCCAGCACGATGCCGACGGCATGGACGATGCCGTCGGCGATCATCTCGGCACGCGAATAGTGCCATCGTCCGACAAAGGGGATCTCGATCTGCGGCGGCGTCTTGATCATCATCGTCCTGCGTCAACCCTATCTGGGCAAGCGCCGGACAGTATTTCAAGCTTTGTTTGCGGTTTTGCGACTGCGGCGCTTCAGCGCGGCGGGGATTTGACATTACTCCGCGCTTATTCCTGCTTCAGCGGGCAGCGAGCGGCTTTTTCACGGCCTTCAGGAGGGCGCGCTGGATGATCTCGTTGCCGGCGACGACCGAACCGTTGTCGAGCATGTCCTGACCGCCGTCCATGTCGGAGGCGAACCCTCCTGCTTCACGGATCAGCAACAGGCCGGCTGCGATGTCCCAGGGCGACAGGCCGACTTCCCAGAATCCGTCCATGCGGCCGGCGGCGACGTAAGCGAGATCGAGCGAGGCCGAACCCAGGCGCCGGACGCCGGAAACCTCGGCCATGACATTGCGTAACTCGATCAGGAAATTGCCATGCTGGCCACGCCCCAGATGCGGCACCCCGCAGCCGATGACGGTGTCGATGAGCTTGGTGCGGCCGGCGACACGCAGGCGGCGGTCGTTCATGAAGGCGCCGCCGCCGCGCTCGGTCGTATAGAGCTCGTCCATGGCCGGATTGTAGATCACGCCGGCCACGATCTGGCCCTGGCGCTCGAGCGCGATCGAGACAGCGAAAAGCGGAATGCCGTGCAGGAAATTGGTGGTGCCGTCGAGCGGATCGACGATCCAGCGGTGCTGGCTGTCATCGCCGGCGATCGTGCCGCGCTCTTCCATCAGGAAGCCGTAACCGGGCCGCGCCTTCGACAGTTCGGCAAAGACAATATCCTCGGCCTTGCGGTCGGCCTGGCTGACATAGTCGCCCGGTCCCTTCATCGAGACCTGCAGGTTCTGGACCTCGCCGAAATCGCGCGACAGCGAGCGGCCGGCCTTCATTGCGGCCTGGACCATGACGTTGAGAAGGGCTGAGCGTGCCATCGTAACTCTTCCTGCTGCCCGCGCTTTAACCTTTGTCCTGATGCATGTCGGTGACCCGAAACCTGGGCCACCTCTGGGCGACATGCATCAGTCGGCGCGGCGCATATAAGTGATTTCATTGGTGTCGACGACGATGCGTTCCCCCGCGCCGATGAATGGCGGCACCAGCACGCGAATGCCGTTTTCCAGCACCGCGGGCTTGTAGGAAGAGGCCGCCGTCTGGCCCCTTACCACCGGGTCCGCTTCGGTGATGGTCAGCGTTACCTGGTCGGGGAGCGAAATGCCGATAGGCCTTTCCTCGTAGAGCTGGACCGTCACCATCATGCCGTCCTGCAGGAAAGCGGCGCGGTCTCCGACGAAGTCCTTCGCCAGCTCGAGCTGCTCGTAGCTCTCGGTGTCCATGAACACCAGGGCGTCGCCCTGCTCGTAGAGGAAGGAAAAATCCTTGAGATCGAGCCGGATCTGCTCGACCGTCTCTGCCGAACGGAAGCGCTCGTTCAGCTTTGTGCCGTTGATGAGGTTCTTCAGTTCGACCTGGTTGTAGGCGCCGCCCTTGCCCGGCTTGACCGTGTTGGTCTTGACGGCCACCCACAGGCCGCCATCGTGCTCGATGACGTAGCCGGGACGGATTTCGTTGCCGTTGATCTTGGCCATGATGATGTGATCCGGGAATGAGATGTTCGCAAGACAGCGATTTCGGGCCTCCAAGACCACAAATCGCCGGAAGAGGCAAGCTGGCGCTGATCGGGCGTCCCGTGGTCGCGGCTCAATCGAAGCGCACGATGGTGCCGAGTTGCGGCGTCTTGTCATGCGAGAAATCGAGCATGACCTCGTCGACATAGCACCAGCCCCACGTCTCGGGCGGGTCGTAGGCCTCGATGACCGGATGGCCGGTCGCCCGGTAGTGGCCGGTGGCGTGACGGTTCGGAGAACTGTCGCAGCAGCCGACATGGCCACAGGTGCGGCACAGCCGCAGATGCACCCACCAGGAACCCGTCTTCAGGCACTCCTCGCAACCTTCGGCGCTTGGCGTTACCTCGAGGATGAAGCTGCCATGCGTGCATCGTTTGTCGGGCGAAGCCATTTCATTGCCTCCTTGGAGAAGCGATGCCGCGATATAAACCCTCAACCGCTCTCATCGAAACCGCGGCGACCGCTTCGGTAATGATATCGAAGACTTTTGCCAGCCGACGGATCTGCGACGACCGCATGATAGCCATCTGCATGGAAAGATCGAGGTCACTTGCCTCGACGAGCATCGCGCGATGACTTCCGCTGGATATCCGCTGATCGCGCGTCAGGGCAGGCGGTTTGCCTTCTGCAGTGCCTGCTTGGTCTGGTCGTCGCTCAATCCTTGCAGGAAATCGTCCATCTCGGGGTCGATGAGGCCGGCGCGGCGGGCGACGATGTACCAGGCGCCGGCAAGCACGAGGTCCGGCTCGGTGCCGATGCCTTGCATATAGAGTTTCGCCAGGCGGTTCTGGGCGGCGACATTGCCGCCTTCGGCGGCCTGCTTCATCCAGCCGAAGGCGGATTTCAAATCACGCCCGCCGCCGCGGCCCTCGATCATCCAGGTGGCGAGGTCGAGTTGCGCGGTGTCATAGTTTTGCCGCGCGGCCTGAGCCAGCAGGCGCCGGGCCTGAGCGTCGTCGCGCGATTTGCCGCCGACGCCGTTGGCATAGATCTGTGACATCGCATACTGGGCGTCGGCGAGGCCGGTCGCCGCGGCGCGCTCGTAATAGGTCACGGCCTTGGCGATGCCGGCGTCGCCGGGGTCCTGCTGGACCAGCATCTGCGCGAAATTGAATTGTGCCAGCCGGTTGCCCGCTTCGGCGGCGGCCTGCATCAGCGCATAGGCTTCCTTTTCGTCCTTTTTGACGTAGCGGCCGTCGAGCAGCATCAGCGCATATTGGAACTGCGATTCCGGCACCCCTTGCTCGGCGGCGGCTGCGTACCATTTCGCCGCTTCGGCCGCATTGAGGGGCACGCCCAGTCCGCGCGACAGGATCTCGGCCACCAGCGTCTGCGCCGCCGGGTCGCCGTTTTGCGCCCGCACCAGCGCGAGGTTGTAGGCGGTCTTGTAGAGTCCGCGCTGGAAAGCCCCGTAGGCCGCATCCGCCGGCTTGGCGCCGAAGCGGTCGGGATTGATCGCGTCGGCCGAAGGCAATGGCGCTGGCTCGGCGGTGGTGGCGGGCTGCGGCAACTGCTTTTCGATCGGCTTGTCGGTATGCACGCCGGCATCCGGCTTAGGGTGCGGCGAAGGAATCGTTTCGGCGGCAGCGGCCTGGATCATGACCGCAGCAAGCAGGGCCTGAAGGGGAAGCCTTGCCGAAGACACGTCAGTCCTCGAAACGCGGTGCGGTTTCATCGAGCAGCGCATTGGCCCGCGTGATCGCCGCCTTGGGATCGACGCCGTCGGCGAACACCGCACTCGACAGGGCGACGAACTCGGCGCCCGTATCTGCGACGGTTTCGATCGAAGCGAGCTCCGATCCGGCCATGACAATGCAGGGGATCTGAATCATCTGCGCCCACCATTGTCCCAGCGCCAGGTTGCGCGGATGCGGATCGGGCTTGTTGTCGTAGCCGAAGCGGCCGAAGAAAATATAGTCGGGCCTGACTTCGCCGAGTTCGAGCGCGTCATCACGTGTCTTGGCGCCGCCGGCGCCGACCATCATTTTTGCCTGGAAATGCTCGACCGTCTCGGCGAGCTCGGCCTTGGAGACCTCGACATGAATGCCGTCGGCCTGGACACGCCCGGCGATGCGCGTATCGCCGGCAATGACGACCGCGATGCCGGCCGCCTGTGCCGCCGGTACGATTTCGGCGGCGAAGGCCTGGAAGGAAGCTTCGTCCATGTCGTTCTGCGGCAGGATGAGCGAGGCGACGTCGCCGCCCTCGAAGGCCGAGACGATACGGGCGGCCGGCACGCCAGATGGCGCGATCAGCACGATGCGGCAGCGATTGGGGGGCGTTGCGTCGTTCATGGTCTTCGATCCCGGGTTTCGCCTATGCCGGGCGAAGATGGTTGGATTGCGGCATAGAGCAAAGTGCCCGCTTTGAACAGGCGGGCAGGCGGGATCGCTATTTTTGACCGCCGAAGCGCCGGCGATTGGCGTTGCTCGATCGGTTGCGCACCTGCCGCGGCAGGCCTTGGCTTCCACAATGTCCAGCCGAGATTCATGCCGGCGGCCGCGATCAGGATGGCGGCGGCGCCGACGAGTTGGCTGAGATGCAGGCGATGGCCGAATGCCGTGACGTCGACCAGGATCGCAACGATCGGATAGATGAAGGACAGCGACCCCTGCAGGTGCGTCGGCAGCTTCTGGATGGCGCCGTACATCAGGATGTACATCAGACCGGTGTGGACGATGCCGAGCGTCGCCAGCATGGCCCAGCTCCTTGCGTCGGTCGGAAGATGCGAGAGATTGGCGAAGGGCGCCAGCATCAACACGCCGACGCAGACCTGGACGAGCGCGATGACATGCGGCGGCGTGCCCTTGAGCTTCTTGGTGACGATGGCGGCGACGGCCCAGAAGAAGGCAGCGGCCAGCGCCATGACGATGCCGGCGAAATAGTTGGTGCCGATATCGCCGGCGTCAGGGGCGGCCTCGACGATCAGCACCATGCCGGCGAAGGCGATTGCCAGCCAAGTCAATTTCGTCAGGGTCAGCCGCTCGCCGAAGAAGAGCGCGCCGAAGCCGACCAGCATGAAAGGCTGGGTATTGTAGACAGCGGTGGCGATCGAGATCGACGCGCGCGAGAATGCACTAAACAGCAGCAGCCAGTTGACGACGATAGCGGCGCCACCGAGGGCCGCGATGGCGAAAACGCGAAGCGACAGCCTGTTGCGCAACAGGCCGAGGCCGACGCAGATGAAGAGCAGCGTCACCGCGCCGAAAGCGCAGCGCCAGAACACCACATCCATGATAGGCTGGCCGGACAGGACGACGAACCATCCGATCGTTCCCAGGATCGCCATTGCGGTGGACATTTCGATCGTCCCACGTGCTGTATCGCTCACGGCAAATCTCCAGATCATTGAGCGTGCATAATCTCATGCTGATCCTGGGCTTTCCATCCAGCGAGAAAGGTGACATGCTGGTTTTGCCTATTAAAAATAGGTAAATACCCGGAAATCCTGAGAATGTGAAATGCTTGACGATCTCGACCGACGTCTCCTCGAAATCCTGGTGAAGGATGCGCGGACTTCACTGAAGGAGCTGGCCGGCCAGGTCGGGCTGTCATCGCCGAGCGTTTCGGAGCGGCTGCGGCGGCTCGAGGAGCGCGGGGTTATCAGGGCTTTCACCGTCGAGATCGACCCGCTGGCGCTCGGCTATACATTGCAGGCGATCGTGCGCATCAAGCCGCTGCCGGGCAAGCTGCACATCGTCCAGAAGCTGATCGAGGAGATCGCCGAATTCGGCGAATGCGACAAGGTGACGGGGGACGACTGCTTCGTCGCCAGGCTGTTCGTGCGTTCGATCGGCGACCTCGACGGCATCCTCGATCGGATCGCCGACAAGGCCGAGACCAGCACCGCCATCATCAAGGCGCAGCCGATCCGGCGGCGGCCGCCACCGCTCGGCGCATGACCGGTCCGCGTTTCTTGACTCTGCTTGGCGGTGGTGGAAATGCGTGGCGGCTCCGCCAGTCAGGCATATGAACAACGAGGAAAGAACATGGCGCAGAATGTCTATGATCAGCCGGACTTCTTCGCAAGCTACAGCCAACTCGGCCGGTCCGTCGAAGGGCTGGAGGGCGCCGCCGAATGGCCGGCGCTGCGCGCGATGCTTCCCGACGTCAGCGGCTTGCGAATCGTCGATCTCGGTTGCGGCTTCGGCTGGTTCTGCCGCTGGGCTTTTGAACACGGGGCCAAGGAGGTTCTGGGTCTCGACCTGTCGGAAAAGATGCTCGCCCGGGCGCGTGCCGCCGGCCCGGACGCCGGCATCGTCTACGAACGCGCCGATCTCGATGAACTCAGCCTGCCGCCGACGGCTTTCGATCTCGCCTACAGCTCGCTTGCCCTGCACTATGTCAGCGATGCCGCGCGGCTGTTCCAGACCGTGCACCGGTGCCTGGTCCCCGGCGGGCATTTCGTCTTCTCGACGGAGCATCCGATCTATATGGCTCCGACGCATCCCGGCTGGTCTGTCGATGCCGAAGGCCGCAAGACATGGCCCGTCGACCGGTATCTGGTGGAGGGACCGCGCAAGACGGACTGGCTGGCCAAGGGAGTTGTGAAACATCACCGCACCATCGGCACCACGCTCAACACGCTGATCCGGTGCGGCTTCACCATCGAGCATGTCGAGGAATTCCGTCCGACCGACGCGCAGATCGCGGCCAAGCCCGAACTGGCGGAAGAGCTCGAGCGGCCGATGTTCCTGCTGGTCTCGGCCCGGCGATAGGCAGAGCAGAATGGGCCGGCCTTGCTGTGGCGACGCCCACATTTGCTGTCGCTCCGCTCGGGAATCTGGGCTATTCAGGCGTTGACTCGCTTTCCCTCCAGACCAGTCCCTCCTCCATGTCAGGCCTGCTTTCCGATCCGTGGTTCTATGCGGCCGCCGTCCCGGCGGTCATTCTGGTCGGCCTGTCCAAGGGCGGATTTGGCGGCGCGGTCGGTTTCGTCGGCGTGCCGCTGATGGCGCTGACCATGCCGCCGGTGCAAGCGGCGGCCATCCTGCTGCCCATCCTATGCCTGATGGACATCGTTTCGGTATGGACATGGTGGGGCGTCTATAACAGGAAGATGCTGGTCGACATGATGCCCGGCGCGGTGATCGGTATCGGTCTCGGTTGGCTGACGGCCGCACTGGTCACCGAGGAGGCCGTGCGGCTGATCGTCGGCGCCGTCGCCATCATTTTCGTGCTGCGCTGGCTCTATCTGAAGTACCGCCACGGCGCCGACCATGCGGCGCAGCCCAACCGCGTCGCCGCGGCCCTCTGGGGCACGGTCGCCGGCTTCACCAGCTTCGTCGCCCATGTCGGCGGCCCGCCCTTTCAGGTCTACGCGCTGCCGATCCGGCTCGACCCGAAGGTGTTGTCCGGCACGGCGGCGATCTTCTTTGCCGCCACCAACGCGCTGAAGCTCGTTCCCTATTTCGCGCTCGGCCAGTTCGACAGCACCAATCTGACCGCGTCGGCGGTGCTGATGCCGCTAGCGCCGCTATCCACCATCGCCGGCGCCTGGCTGGTGCGCCGCATGCGTCCGGAGATCTTCTATCCCTTCACCTATGCGACGGTGGCCGTCGTCGCGGTGAAGCTTCTGTGGGACGGGATCGCCGGCCTGATGTAGCCGGGACCGTTTTCGCCTGCCTCAGGCGACGCTCGGCACCATGCGCCTTGGTCGGCCGAGCGCCAGGGTGGCGCCAGCCGCCAACACAAGCACCATGGCGGCAAGGACCGTGAAGTCGTGGATGGTCGGCTTCAACACCATGTCGGCGATGATGACCAGCATCACCGCATAGTCGAAGCGTGCCGCCCGCAAGATGCGCTGGCCAGAGGCAAGGGCGGCCGGCGTCACGCCATCCCTGGCGATCATCGCGCCCATGTGGTCGGCGCTCGGCTTGAAGACGAACATGCCGATTGAAAAGGTGGTGGCGTAGCCGGCAAGGCCGATCAGGATCCACAGTTGCGAGAAGCCGACCCAGAACCAGCACATGATCAGTCCGAAGGCCAGTGTCAGTATCGACATCGGCGCGAAGAAGCGGTTTCCCAATTCGCCCGTGGCCCGCATTGCCTGCAGCGTTCCCTGGATGTTTCCCGACCGATCGGCGAGCGTCGCCAGCACCATCAGCGCGAAGCCGCCGCCGACCCACAGGGTCGCCGAAAGAATGTGCAGCAATTTAGCGATCGAATACCAGTCCATGCTTCTCCCCGGCGCCTGATGTAGCGGAAGGAGCGAATCCTCGCCTGCCGCTTCGATGGCCAAGCGTTTATCGCCGCGCCTGTTTCGGAACGATGTCGTGAAAAAACCAGTTCTGTTTCAAGTGCCGGCTAACGTAAGGAGCCACTGATATTGCGAGCGCGCCATTCGGTTTTCTGCTATTATGAGGGGCGTCCGGGGGCGCGACATCGTCCAGAAACAGTGCCGATGCTAGTGCGCCCGCGCCGGGAGCCCGGTGGCGAGAGCAATCGCCTGACGATCAACCCTTTCCCGAAAACGGGAAAGGCAACTCGGGGGAAAGATATGCAAGGGGTAGCACGGAATTTCTTCACGCTGGCCGTTATCTATGCGCTGTGCGGCATGGCGCTCGGCCTGTACATGGCGATCAGCCAGGACCATGGCCAGATGCCGACCCACGCCCATACGATGGTCGCTGGATGGCTGATGTCGGCGGTCTTCGCCTTCTTCTATCACCTGTTTCCGGCGGTCGGACAGAAGACGGTTGCCGTCGTTCACTTCTGGCTGACCGCAATCAGCGGCATCGGCCTTTTGATCGGGCTCTACTTCCTGCTTGGCGGCAATGCCGCGATCGAACCGCTGGTGGCGGCGTCTTCGATGGGTTTCTACGCGGCCTTGCTGCTGTTTGCCTTCATTGCCTTGCCGGCGGTGTGGAAAACGGCCTGAGTCGAGGCTCGGCACATCCTTCAGGAACTGTGCTGTTACGGCACAGTGGCGCGGGGTTCGCTCAAAAAATATCGGCGCCGTTAAGGGTTCATTAAGCTTTACAGGCGTTTACTATGCGCATCCAGTGATCTGGATTCTTACCGAGTGGTTGGAGCCACTTTGTTTGACGCCTCCCTGTTAAACTCCTGAGAGCCGCCTTATCCGCGGCTCTTTTTTTGTCCGCTTTCCAGCGACACGGTCCGCACCGGATCGCGTTAACCTTCTGTTAAACATGTGCTTGCCTTCACCCCGGACGAAGCGCATTTTCAAGCTTCAGTTATGTAGGGTTCCGGGTGTATCGGCAGTAAGCCGAATCGGCCGGTTGCAAGTGCAGGGGCGTATCGATGAACGAGCCTTCGAAGGGCAGCGCGAAAACCGTCAAGCTGGCGGAACGTCGGGTCTTTTCGCACTCCTTCAAACCGCTCTACCAGGAAGGCATGGGGCTGGTCGAACAGGCGGCGGAGTATCTCGACGGCAAGGGCCGGGCCGAGGCCAAGAAGCTGTCGCGGCTGGCGGCCACGCTCTATGCGGCCGAATCGATGCGGCTAACCACAAGGTTGATGCAGGTCGCCTCGTGGCTGCTTCTGCAGCGCGCCGCGAATTCCGGCGAGATGACCCGCGACCAGGTCGCGTCGGAAAAGTCCAAGGTGCGCCTCGACACCGCCTCCGCCCATGACGAGGCGGCCGGCTGGGCCGAACTGCCCAAGGATTTCCTCGACCTCGTCAACCGGTCGCTGCGCCTGCAGGCACTGGTGCGCCGCATGGACGAGGAGATCTACGGCGCCGGTGCGGTGGTCGACATGCAGCCCTTGAGCCGCCGGCCCAATCCGGTCTCGGACCAGATCAGCCTGCTCAACACGGCTTTCGCCCGCAACTAGGGGGTTCGGAGCATTTCTGGCTCGGCGGGCTGCTGTTTCCGGTTTGTTCACATTTCGCTGGCATCGCTGTCTCCGGGAGGTAGAGTAACCGGATGGGGGACGCGATTCGCATCATCGGTATCGATCCGGGGCTAAGGCGCACCGGCTGGGGCATTGTCGAAAGCCTCGGCAATTCGCTGCGCTTCGTCGCGTCCGGCACGGTGCGTTCCGAAGACAAGGCGGCGCTGGCGACGCGGCTGTGCCAGCTGCATGACGGGTTGGCTGAAATCCTGCATACGGCCATGCCGCATGAAGCGGCCGTCGAACAGACCTTCGTCAACAAGGATGCGGTGGCGACGCTGAAGCTTGGCCAGGCGCGCGGCATCGCCATGCTGGTGCCGGCACGCGCCGGCCTGGTCGTTGCCGAATATGCACCCAATGCCGTCAAGAAGGCGGTGATCGGCGTCGGCCATGGCGACAAGAAGCAGATCCACATGATGGTGAAGGTGCTGCTGCCGAAAGCGACCTTCGACACCGAACATGCCGCCGACGCGCTCGCCATAGCCATTTGCCATGCGCATCACCGGCAAAGCGTCGCCTATCGGATGGCACTTGCCGGTTGACGATGTTCTTGACTTGTTCCCTTGTCTGTCGTAGGTAATACTTTGAGGTATTACCATGCGCGTCACCACCAAAGGCCAAGTCACGATCCCCAAACAGATAAGGGATCACCTGGGTATCCGCCCGGGCTCCGAGGTGGAATTCGTGGCCACCGATGAGGGTGCTCGGCTTGTGGCCGTCAACGAGAATCTCCCCGAGGAGGAGAAATTGCGCAGGTTCAGTAATGTCCTTGACCGGATGGAGGGGACGTTGGATCTGGGTGGCATGACGACCGACGAGTATATGGAGTGGCTGAGGGGGCCGCGTGAAGATCTCGACGTTGATTGACACAAATGTCCTGATCGACGTTTGGGGGCCGGCCGGACCGCTGACAAAATGGTCGGCGTCTGCAATCGCCTCATGCCGCCGCGACGGCGACTTGGTGGTCAATACGATCATCTGGTCTGAATTGGCGCCGCTGATCGCCTCGGAGGCAGCGCTTCGAAAAGCGGTCGACATGCTCGAGATTGATCGCGAGTTTCTGCCCTGGGATGCGGCCTTCCTTGCAGGTGTGACGCATTCCCGTTATCGCCGTGCTGGTGGAATCCGCGAACGAACCTTGCCGGACTTCTTTATTGGCGCTCATGCGACCGTTGCCGGACATCGTCTTTTGACGCGCGACGCCGCGCGTTATCGCAGTTATTTCCCGGACCTTGACATCACTTCTCCTGAAACGCACCCATGAGGGCCTATCTTCCATGAAAGATTTGGCATGATCGGCAAGCTCAAGGGTATGCTCGACGAGATCGACGAGGATCATTGCCTGGTCGACGTGCATGGCGTCGGCTACGTCGCCTACTGCTCGGCGCGGACGCTGGCCGCGCTGCCTTCGCCCGGCGAAGCGGTGGTGCTGTTCATCGAGACCTATGTGCGCGAGGACATGATCCGGCTCTACGGCTTCCAGTCGGTGCTGGAGCGCGAATGGTTCCGGCTGTTGATGAGCAATGTGCAGGGCGTCGGCGCCAAGGTGGCGCTGGCCATCCTGTCGACACTGGCGCCGGCCGACCTTGCCAACGCGATCGCGTTGCGCGACATCGCCATGGTTTCCCGGGCGCCGGGCGTCGGCAAGAAGGTGGCCGAGCGCATCGTTACCGAATTGAAAAACAAGGCGCCGGCCTATGCCGGTGCCGCGTCGGGCACGATCGGCTTGAAGCAGGAGCTCGGCGAAGGCGTGGCAGCCGCGCCGATCACAGACGCGGTCTCGGCCCTAGTCAATCTCGGCTATTCCCGCGACACCGCCGCCAATGCGGTGGCGGCGGCACTGAAGACGGCGGGCGAGGAGGCGGACGCGTCGAAGCTGATTCGCTTCGGGCTCAAGGAACTAGCGCGATGAGCGCACGCTTGTCCGGTTCCCGGCCATATGCAAGGAAGGCGGCATGAGCCTTTCCCCCCGTCTGATCGCTCCGGAAAAACGCGGCGAGGATGCCGACCAGAGTTTGCGGCCGCAGACGCTTGACGATTTCGTCGGCCAGGCGGCGGTGCGGGCCAACCTCAAAGTGTTCATCGAGGCCGCCAAGGGGCGCAAGGAGGCGCTCGATCATGTGCTGTTCGTCGGGCCGCCAGGTCTAGGCAAGACGACGCTGGCGCAGATCATGGCGCGCGAGCTCGGCGTCAACTTCCGCTCAACCTCCGGACCGGTCATCGCCAAAGCCGGCGATCTCGCCGCACTCTTGACCAATCTCGAAGAAGGCGACGTCCTGTTCATCGACGAGATCCACAGGCTGAATCCTGCGGTGGAAGAGATCCTCTATCCGGCGATGGAGGATTTCCAGCTCGACCTGATCATCGGCGAGGGGCCGGCGGCGCGCTCGGTCAAGATCGACCTTGCCCGTTTCACCCTGGTCGCCGCCACCACGCGGCTCGGCCTGCTCACCAATCCGCTGCGCGACCGCTTCGGCATCCCGGTGCGGCTCAACTTCTACACGGTCGAGGAACTGGAGCAGATCGTGCGGCGCGGCGCACGCATCCTGCAAATGCCGCTCGGCGATGACGGCGCGCTGGAGATCGCGCGGCGCGCGCGAGGCACGCCGCGCATCGCCGGCCGGCTGTTGCGGCGCGTGCGCGATTTCGCTTCGGTCGCCGGCGATGGTCATGTGAACCGCTTGATCGCCGACGAGGCCTTGACCCGGCTGGAGGTCGACGCGCTCGGCCTCGATGCGCTCGACCGCCGGTATCTTTCGATGATCGCGCGCAATTTCGGCGGCGGGCCGGTCGGCATCGAGACGATCGCCGCCGGCCTGTCCGAGCCGCGCGATGCCATCGAGGACATCATCGAGCCCTATCTCATCCAGCAGGGTTTCATCCAGCGCACGCCGCGCGGCCGTGTGCTGACGGCCAATGCCTGGCGCCATCTCGGCCTCGACGCGCCGAAGGACCTGGCGCAACAGCAGATCAATTTATTCCAGGAAGAATAGCGGCCCCCGGCGGCGGCGTTCGGGCCGGCGATCAAGCGTCGCAACCGCTTTGCGGTGTGCGACCGGAGATCTTGCTGATCGATCCCGGCGGTGTGGAGCAACGGCGCTCAGTGAAGCGACCGGATCACGTCCAGCACATCGTGCTCGGCCTTTTCGCCGTTGAAAGCATCGACGATGCCGAAAGCGCCGCCGTAACTCCAGACCGACCAGGAGAAGCCATGCGCCTCGGCGCGCGCGATCATGTCCCGGACATAGGCGGCACGATAGCCGGCCGGCATCACATAGGGATTGCCGTATTCCTGGCGGATCATGCCGAACTCGCCCAGCGTGACGTTTTCCGGCCTGATGCGGTTGGCCTTCGCCCAGGCATCGACGGCCTTGAATGGGGCGTCCATGAGACCAAGCAGCTTGGCGTCGGTGTCCATGCTGGCTACCTGCTCGTCGAGATAGGCAAGCAGCCCGCCCTGCCGCGCCCAAGGTGCCTCGGTCTTGATCCTGGCGCGGATGGCGTCGAGCGTGACGTCGAGCTCAGCCGGCGGCACCGCGGTCAGCGGGTAGGGCAGGCCGGTCACATAGGGAATGAAATCGCCGGCCCAGGTCGCGCCCTGATGGGTAAGCAGGAACGGATCGTAGGAATGGAAGGTCCAGATGACGTTGTCGTCCGGGATCGCCATCGGATCGATTTTTTCCAGCGACGACGCCGCGGAATAGCAGGCCCCGGTCAGCACAAGCGTCAATCTCGTCGCCGAAGAACGCGCCGCGGCGAACAACCTCTGCTGGCGTTGCGGCCACAGGCTGGTGCCGTCGGCGTCGCAGTCGACGATCGGTTCGTTCATCGGTTCGAAGGCCACTTGCCCCGGATCTTCCCCGGCGAGCGTGTGCGCCATCTTGCGCACCACCTCGACATAGGCATCGAATGTCACCGGGTTGTTCATCACCTCGGCCATGCCGATCTTGCGCCCACTGCCGGCGGGGATCAGATGCATGTCGACGACAACCTTCAGGCCGGCGCGGTTGATCATGCGGACAGAGTCCAGCACGCTGGCATAGAGATCCTCGCGCAAGGCCATCGTATTTTCGGAAAGGAAGGGCGAAGGATCGACCGGCATGCGCAGGAAATCGAAGCCTGCATGCTTCAAAGCCTCGAGATCGTCGTCCTTGAGAAATTTGCGCCATTCCGGGTAGGGCAGGATGGCCTTGGCGTTGCCCCATTGGTCTTCGCCCGGCCAGGTCACCCACTGGTCGAGATTGAGCCCGCGCTTCATGGAGAAGGTCGCGGCCTGGCTCGGCCCGGCCAGAGCCATCACGACGAACAGAGCCATCACCACGAACAGCGCCGTCACCAAGGTCTTGATCATCGCCGTCAACAGTGCCATCCGATGCCATGTCACGCGCGGCACAGGTGCCTTGCCGCGACTGAAAAAGGAAGCGCAATGGACGATCATGGTGAATCCGCGACCTTGCTGGCGGGGATTTCCGGTGCGCTGACGGCGTTCGGCCATCGGCTGATGGCGCGGGTCTACTATGCCGACACCGATTTCTCCGGCGTCGTCTACCACGCCCGCTATCTCGAATTCCTCGAGCGCGGCCGCTCCGACTATCTGAGGCTGAGCGGCGTCCACCACACCGAACTTGCCGATGGCAAGCATGGCGAAAGAATAGTCTGGGTGGTGCGTCGCATGGAGATCGACTTCCGCATCCCGGCCCGCATGGACGACATCCTGACGATCGACACCCGGACCGAGGAAATCTCCGGCGCGCGCATCTTCATGGCCCAGCAGCTCAAGCGCGGCGACGAGGTGCTGGTCGAGGCCAGGGTGGAGGCGGCGATCATAGGCGAGAATGGCCGGCCACGCCGCTTCCCCAGGGAGTGGATAGCAGCGTTCATACCCAAGGCGGGCTAAAAGGCCGACGTCGTTGGTATCGCCGGCGCCGGCTTGAAGCGCGGCAATGCGCCGCGTCTGGTGGACTAACCCATCCTTAACCATAACGGTTCATGAAGAGATTGGTGAAGATTGGCGCTATCCAGCGCCTTCCTTTCACCAACATTTGCCCCGAAAAGGCCGCGAAAGGCACGTTTTGGGGTTGTTCCGGTAGCTTCGCGCGAACCGACCACAAGGGATGCCAGGGGCCAGCCGCCAGCTTCGCTCGGAAATCTTAAGGACGTTACGATGGAAAATATCGCACTCGCCGAACCGGGCGCGCAATTGTCGATTTGGGCGCTGTTCATGCAGGCCAGCTGGGTGGTCAAGCTGGTCATGATCGGGCTGCTCTGCGCCTCGGTCTGGACCTGGGCGATTATCGTCGACAAGCTCGTATCCTATGCCCGCATGCGGCTGGCGCTGAACCGGTTCGAGCAGGTGTTCTGGTCGGGGCAGTCGCTGGAGGAGCTTTACCGCACGTTGGCCGACCGCAAGACATCGGGCATGGGCGCCATCTTCGTTGCTGCCATGCGCGAGTGGAAGAAGAGTTTCGAAAAAGGCGCCAAGACGCCGCTCGGCTTGCAAACCCGCATCGATAAGGCGATGGACCTGGCGCTGACCCGCGAGATGGAGAAGCTCGAAGGCCGCCTCGGCTTCCTCGCAACCACGGGCTCGGCGGCCCCGTTCATCGGCCTGTTCGGCACCGTCATTGGCATCATGACGTCGTTCCAGGCGATCGCTGGCTCCAAGAACACCAGCCTGTCGGTGGTCGCGCCCGGCATCGCCGAGGCGCTGCTGGCGACCGCCATCGGCCTGCTCGCCGCCATTCCGGCCGTCATCGCCTACAACAAGCTGTCATCGGATGCGAGCAAGATCGCGGTGCGCATGGAAGGGTTCTCCGACGAGTTCTCCGCCATACTCTCGCGCCAAATCGATGAAAAAGTAGCGCCGAAGGCCTGAGGAGTAAGCCGATGGGAATGTCCGTAGGCATGGCTGGACGCGGCGGACGCGGCCATAGGCGGCGCGGCCGCCATCATGGCCTCATCGCCGAAATCAACGTCACGCCGATGGTCGACGTGATGCTGGTGCTGTTGATCATCTTCATGGTCGCGGCGCCGCTTTTGACGGTCGGCGTGCCGATCGATCTGCCGGATACGCAGGCCAAGGCGATGAATGCCGACACGCAGCCGATCACCGTTTCGATCAATGCCGCCGGCCAGATCTATCTCCAGGAGACCGAAATCCCGATCGAGGAACTGGTGGCGAAGCTGCAGGCGATCTCGAAGACCGGCTATGACGAGCGCATCTTCATCCGCGGCGACAAGTCCACCGACTATGGCACGGCGATGAAGGTGATGGCCCGCATTTCGGCCGCCGGCTACAAGAATATCGGCCTGGTTTCACTGCAGGAACAGGATCAATAGACCCACTATGAGGACCGGCCTCACCACATCGGTGATCATGCATGCGGCGCTGATTGGCTTCGGCCTGTTCACGCTGTCGGCACCGGCCGCGCTTCCGTCGGCCGACGTCGAGTCGGTCGCTGTCGACATCGTGCCGATCGAAGCCACTGCCCAGGTGCTGCAGGGCGACAAGAAATCGGTGGTGCATGAAAAGCCGGCGCCCTTGCCCACGCAGCGTCCCGATGTGGTGCCGGACGCGCAGAAGGTCGGCGAGAACAGCGTCGATACCGACAAGCCGATAACGCCCGAGGCCAAGCCGAAGCCGGTCGACATGACGTCGGCTCCGCCGCCGGCGCCAACGCCGATCGAAAAGCCGAAGACCGAGGACGTGCCGAAGCCGCAGGAAAAGCCCAAGCCGACGCCGGCCACGGAAGTGGCTCCCGCGCCGCAGCCCAAGGAAGAGGTCAAGCCCGAGCCGGTCAAGCAGACCGAGCCGAAGCCGGCGCCGGCCAAGGAGCCGACGCCCGCACCGCCACAGGACAAGACCGCGGCCATCGAGCCGACGCCCGAGGTGAAGCCGGACGCGGTCGCCCAGGCGATCGCCAAGGACCAGCCTGACGATGCCCAACTGCCGGACTCCGCGCCCGCGCCTCAGGCGCGGCCGAAGCCGCAGCCGGCACAGGCCGAAAGCGCCAAGGCGCCGGAGCGCAAGGACGCCGACAAACCGGTCAAGGAGGCTTCATCCAAGCCGAAATCGGAGGACAAGCAGTTCAATTCCGACGAGATCTCGGCCCTGCTGGACAAGCAGAAGCCCTCCGGCGGCGGCGCCAAGCGTTCGACACAGCAGGCTTCGCTCGGCGGCGAGAAGGACCAGGGCCAGAAGCTGTCGAGATCAGAACTGGGCGCCCTGTCGGATCAGCTTGGCGGTTGCTGGACATTGCCGGCGGGGCTGGAGGGCTCGGAGAATTTCGTCGCCGTGGTCATGTTCAACCTCGACCCCTCGGGCAAGCTGGATGGCCGGCCCACCGTCGAGAAATCGAGCGGGAATCGCCAATTCGATGAAAGCGCCGTGCGTGCGGTTCAGAAATGCAACATGGCCGGCCTTCAGGTTCCGGCGGGCAAACAGGACATCTGGGCCCAGGTCCGTGTCACTTTCGATCCGAGGGAAATGCTTGGCCTTTGAGGCCTGCCCTGCAGAATCAGTGAAGAGAAGCGAGAAGACATGAAATTCATCCTCAAGCCGCTCCTGATGGTCGCGACAATGGCGCTGGGCTCGATGGCCGGCGCCGTCATGCCTGCGTGGGCGCTCGTCGAGATCAACGTCAACAAGGGCAATGTCGAGCCGCTGCCGATCGCCATCACCGATTTCCAGTCGGGCGATGGGCTTGGCGCGCAGATTTCCGGCATCGTCACCGCCGACCTGAAGCGCTCGGGCCTGTTCGCACCGATCGACAAAAGCGCCTTCATCGAGAAGATCGCCAATCCTGACGCAGCGCCTCGCTTCGACGACTGGAAGGTGATCAATGCCCAGGCTCTGGTCACCGGCAGCGTCAGCAAGGAGGCCGACGGGCGCATCCGCGCGCAGTATCGGCTGTGGGACACGTTCGCTGGACAGCAGATGTCGGGCGAACAATTCTTCGCCAACGACGCCAATCAACGACGCGTCGCTCACATCATCGCCGACGCCATCTACGAGCGGCTGACCGGCGAGAAGGGCTATTTCGACACGCGCGTCGTTTTCATCGACGAGTCCGGCGCCAAGAATGCGCGCAAGAAGCGCCTCGCCATCATTGACCAGGACGGCGCCAATGTGCGCTATCTCTCGGACGGCAGGGCGATCGTCTTGACGCCGCGCTTCTCGCCGAACCGGCAGGAAATCACCTACATGTCCTATGAGAGCGGCCAGCCGCGGGTGTATCTCCTGCAGATCGAGACCGGCCAGCGCGAACTGGTCGGCAATTTTCCGGGCATGACGTTTGCGCCGCGCTTTTCGCCGGATGGCCAGAAGGTGATCATGAGCCTGCTGCGCGACGACGGCAATTCCAACATCTTCGCCATGGACCTCAGGAGCCGCTCGACGACCCGGCTCACCAACTCGACCGCCATCGACACTTCGCCTTCCTATTCGCCCGACGGCAGCAAGGTGGTGTTCACCTCCGACCGCGGCGGACGCGCGCAGATCTATGTGATGGGCGCCGACGGTTCGGGCCAGACCCGCATCTCCTTCGGCGACGGGGTCTATTCGACGCCGGTGTGGTCGCCGCGCGGCGATCTCATCGCCTTCACCAAGCAGACCGGCGGCGAATTCCAGATCGGCGTTATGAAGACCGACGGTTCGGGCGAGCGCATCCTGTCATCCGGCTTCCAGCAGGAAGGACCAACCTGGGCGCCGAACGGCCGCGTGCTGATGTTCTTCCGCGATTCCGCCGGCGGCCCGAAACTGGTTTCTGTCGATCTCACCGGCCGCAACGAGCAGTCGATCCCGACCGCGAACTTTGCCTCCGATCCGGCCTGGTCGCCGCTGCTGGAGTGAGGAATTGGAGAAATGAAGAAATGAAGAATTGAGGGATGGAGAGAGAAGCGGGTTACATCAAGCGCGCGAAGGATTTGGATGTCTATAGGCACGCTTATGGGGTTTCCCTCGACGTCCACAAGGCCACGCTTGTTTTTCCGAAAATGGAACAATACGCGTTGGCTGACCAAATGCGGCGATCCAGCAAGGCGATCTGTGCCAATCTGGCTGAAGGATTTGCCAAACAGACCCATTCCAGGCCCGAATTTGCGCGTTTCATTTCGATGGCCATGGGATCATGCAGCGAAGTAGAGACGTGGATTTCGTATGCGTTCGACCTTGGCTACATCACCCACGCGCAGCGCGATGAATGGCTGCAATCCTATGTCCATATCTATGGAATGCTGGTGAATCTCAGGAAGAAGTTGAAATGACCCTTTTCCTCATTTCTTCAATTCCTCAATTCTCCATTTCCACCTCTTTGTCGCGTTTTGGCCGCATTTCCGCCTAGGGTCCGCGCCAACTGTGGCCCGGATCAAAGGGCTGCGGACGGGCGGCCTAAACCAAATTTTAACCGTGTTTCTTGAATGCCGGTTAACCCAAACGTGGTTACTGGGTGATCAACGAAATCACTCGAATGCGAAGGAGAGGCGGCATGAGCCGTATCGCAGCACTTACCAGAAATCCCGTCATGATCGCGCTGGTGGCGATGCTCGCCATTGCCGGTTGCGCTTCGAAGAAGACGCCCAACAGCGCCGCCGATCTCGGCCTCAACGGCGCCGGTGCCGCAACGCCCGGATCGGCGCAGGACTTCACCGTCAATATCGGCGACCGCATCTTCTTCGACACGGACTCCTCCTCGATCCGCGCCGACGCCCAGACGACGCTGTCGCGCCAGGCGCAGTGGCTGAACCAGTACAAGCAGTATGCGATCGTCGTTGAAGGCCATGCCGACGAACGCGGCACGCGCGAATACAATTTGGCGCTCGGTGCCCGCCGCGCCGCCGCCACGCGCGACTTCCTGGTCTCCAAGGGCGTCTCCGCCAACCGCCTGAAGACCATTTCCTACGGCAAGGAACGGCCGGTCGCGGTTTGCGACGACATCTCCTGCTGGTCGCAGAACCGCCGCGCGGTCACCACGCTCAGCGGCGCCGGTTCCTGACATTTTTCGCGCGTCGAGCGACGCGCGAAAAACACGACGGCAAAAATGCAACACAGGTTTGCGAAAGGCGGCTGAAAGGCCGCCTTTTTCATGTTTGGTCCCTTCAAACAAAATTTGGCCGAAGTCTCGCGTCCTGCTATGAGCCGAGGGCGCTTGGCTGGTCCCATACCGATTGGAAGGCGCGAACAAGCTAACGACACGGCGAGAGGCATATGCATTTGAGATCAGTTCTGAGCGGCACGCTTGCGCTGCTGCTCCTTTCAGGCGTCACCGCGATGGCGGGTGGCTTAGGGACTGATGGCACGGGACAGCCAGCCGACAGCGGCTTCTCGTTCCATCTGCCCAGCATCGAGTTGCCTGGCGTTTTCGGCGAAAAGAAGAAGTCGGACCAGGTTCAGTTCGCGCAGCAGTCGACTGGCACAGGCGCCACCGGGCTCGAGGACCAACTGCGCCAGATGAACGGCAAGATCGAGGAACTGAACTTCCAGATCCTGCAAATGCAGGAGCAGATCCGCAAACAGCAGGAAGACAACGAGTTCCGCTTCCAGCAGCTCGAAGGCGGTACGCAGGGTGCGCAGCAGCCGGCCGGGCAGAAGAAGTCACAGGCCGCGCCCGCCGACAGCGATGACAGCGTGGCCGAGGCGCCGGCCACGCAACCGCCCGCGAAGGCCGACAATCGGGCAGCGGCCGGCCAGTCGGCTGGCGGCGGCCAGAGCGTCGAGGACGTCATCGTCGAATCCTCTGACGGTGATCCGGGCAAGGTTATCCCCGGAACGGGAGCGCCCGAAAAGACCTTCGGCAGCATCACCGTCGACAAGAACGGCAATGTGGTCGATGCCGGCGGCAACACGCAGGCGACCGCACCGGCGCAGGATGTCGCTCCAGCCACCGGCGCTCCGGCCAAGAGCGGCAAGTCAGACGGCACGGTGGTTGCGGCGCTGCCTTCCACGAACGATCCCGAGGAGCTCTACCGCAACTCCTACCAGTTCATTCTTTCGGGCGACTACGGCACCGCCGAACAGGGTTTTCGCGACCACATCGCGCGTTTTCCGCGTGACGCGAAAACGGCGGATGCGCACTATTGGCTGGGCGAATCGCTGCTTGGCCAGCAGAAATACCGCGATGCCGCGGAGGTCTTCCTCGCCGCCAGCAAGGACTATCCCAAGGCCAAGAAGGCCCCCGACATGCTGCTGAAGCTCGGCGTGTCGCTGGTCGGCCTGAAGCAGCACGACGTGGCCTGCGCCACCTTCAGCGAGGTCGGCAAGCGCTACCCCGACATTTCCAACACGCTCAAGGAGCGCGTGAAGCAGGAAAAGGCCCTGGCGGCGTGCTAGCCCTTCTCCTGCCTGCCGTTGCCTTGCCCTCGGAGCCGTGTTCGGGCGACATGCATTGATGCTCGACACCGAGCCTGATCTTTCGAAAGACCTTTTTTCGCACATCGACTTTACCAGCGGCGCCGTTGCGGCCGTATCCGGCGGCAGCGACTCGACCGCCCTACTTCTCCTTCTCAAACGACATCTCGACCGAACCGCGCCGTCCGCGAAGCTGCTGGCGGTGACGATCGACCACGGTTTGCGGCAGGGCGCGGCGGCCGAAGCGGAAGCGGTGGCCAGGCTTTGCGCCGCGCACGCCATCGCGCACCGCATCGTCGCCTGGTCCGGACGCAAGCCGTCGACCGGGCTGCCGGCCGCCGCGCGGGAGGCTCGCTACCGGCTGCTGGCCGAGGCGGCGCGGGAGGAAGGCCTCGGTCTGATCGTGACCGGTCATACGGCGGACGACCAGGCCGAGACGGTGCTGATGCGGCTAGTCCGAGGCAAGGGCGCCCGCGGCCTTGCCGGCATGGCGCCGATCACCTTGCACGACTGGCACGAATGGATCGTGCGGCCGCTCCTTGGCATTCGGCGCGCGGCTTTGCGCAACTTCCTGCGGCGCGAGCATGTCGGCTGGGCCGAGGATCCGACCAATGCCGACGCGGCCTTCGAGCGACCGCGCATGCGCGCGGCACTGGCCGGCGCTGACGGTGCGCAGCGCATCGATGACGCATTGACGCTGGCGGCGCGCGAGAGCGAGGCGCGCAGCCGGCTTGGCATCCGCGCCGCGGATTTAATCGCGCGCTTCGCCAGCCAGCCGGCGCCGGGTCTTGTCCGCCTCGATCCGACCCTGCTTTCGGCCGGCGACGATCCGGCGGCCGTCTATGCGCTGCGCATCCTCCTCGCCACAAGCGGGGGCGTTGCGTTTCTGCCGGACCAGGCGCGATGCGAGGCGCTGTTCGGTAGGCTGAAGGCTGGATTTCTTTGCGCCACATTGTCGCGGACGGTGGTCGATTCCAGTCGCGCCGGCATCTTTCTGCGCCGCGAGACGCGAGGCTTGCCGCCTGTGGTCGCGGCCACCGGCGGGCTGCTCTGGGACGGCCGCCGGAACATCACGTTGGACGACGGCGGCAGTGCATTGTTGATCGCGCCGTTCGGGGCAGCGGCGGCGAAGCGTCTGGCAATCGCGGAAGGCGAGACGCCGCGCAGCCTCGTGCGCGCCGCGCTGGCCTGCGAGCCGGCATCGCGGCAAGCCGTTGAAAATCCTGGCCTGCCTCAGGGTGGGCAGGCGTCGCCGGGGTTCACGGCACAGGCCGTCGTCGCCCCCTTTGCCCGCTTCCTGCCGTCCTTCGACCTGGCGCCGGCGCGGGCCGTCGCCGAATTGATCGGCGCACCGTTGCCTCCCGCCCTGCCTTTCAAGCGGCCATAGCGCCGGTCGGTCATGGGCGAAAGCTTAACCCACACGTGCTGTTCTGCTTGGCAAGGGGGGGCGCTCTCCCTATGTTAGGCTCAAGTTTCCTCTCACGACGCGTGTCTGCCCGCGGACACCAACGGGACAATTGATGAATCCGAACTATCGCAACCTCGCGCTCTGGGCGATCATAGCGGTCCTGCTCATCGCCCTCTTCAATCTGTTCCAGACGCCGCAGACGCGTGGGGCTTCGAGCGATGTACCTTATTCGCAGTTCCTGCAGGATGTCGCGGCGGGCCGGGTCAAGACGGTGACCATCGCCGGCGCCCGCATCTCCGGCACCTACACCGACAATTCGAGCGGCTTCCAGACCTATTCGCCCGGCGATCCGTCGCTGGTCTCGCGGCTGCAGGACAAGAACGTCACCATCAATGCGCGGCCGGAGACCGACGGTTCAAACTCGCTGTTCGGGTACCTGATCTCGTGGCTGCCGATGATCCTGATCCTCGGCGTATGGATATTCTTCATGCGCCAGATGCAGTCCGGCTCCGGTCGTGCCATGGGCTTTGGCAAGTCGAAGGCCAAGCTTCTGACCGAGGCGCATGGCCGCGTCACCTTCCAGGACGTCGCCGGCGTCGACGAGGCCAAGGAAGACCTGGAGGAGATCGTCGAGTTCCTGCGCGATCCGCAGAAATTCCAGCGGCTCGGCGGCAAGATCCCGCGCGGCGTGCTCTTGGTCGGCCCTCCGGGAACCGGCAAGACGCTGCTCGCCCGCTCGGTCGCCGGCGAGGCCAACGTGCCGTTCTTCACCATTTCGGGTTCGGACTTCGTCGAGATGTTCGTCGGCGTCGGCGCCAGCCGCGTGCGCGACATGTTCGACCAGGCCAAGAAGAACGCGCCCTGCATCATCTTCATCGACGAAATCGACGCGGTCGGCCGTCACCGCGGCGCGGGTCTCGGCGGCGGTAATGATGAGCGCGAGCAGACGCTGAATCAGCTGCTGGTCGAGATGGACGGCTTCGAGTCCAACGAAAGCATCATCCTGATCGCCGCCACCAACCGGCCCGACGTGCTCGACCCGGCGCTGCTGAGGCCCGGCCGTTTCGACCGCCAGGTGGTGGTGCCGAACCCCGACATCGTCGGACGCGAGAAGATCCTGAAAGTGCATGTGCGCAACGTGCCGCTGGCGCCCAATGTCGACCTCAAGGTCGTCTCCCGCGGCACGCCGGGCTTCTCCGGCGCCGATCTGATGAACCTCGTCAACGAGGCCGCCCTGATGGCGGCGCGGCGTAACAAGCGCCTCGTGACCATGGCCGAGTTCGAGGACGCCAAGGACAAGATCATGATGGGCGCCGAGCGCCGCTCCTCGGCCATGACCCAGGCCGAGAAGGAGTTGACCGCCTATCACGAGGCCGGTCACGCCATACTGGCGCTCAACGTGCCGTCGGCCGATCCGCTGCACAAGGCGACAATCATTCCGCGCGGCCGCGCGCTCGGCATGGTCATGCAGTTGCCGGAAGGCGACCGCTATTCGATGAGCTACAAGTACATGATCTCACGGCTTGCCATCATGATGGGCGGCCGCGTCGCCGAGGAGTTCAAGTTCGGCAAGGAGAACATCACGTCGGGCGCTTCCTCCGATATCGAGCAGGCGACCAAGCTGGCGCGCGCCATGGTCACGCGCTGGGGCTTTTCCGACAAGCTCGGCCATGTCGCTTATGGCGACAACCAGGAGGAAGTGTTCCTCGGCCATTCGGTGGCGCGCACGCAGAACATCTCGGAAGAAACCGCGCAGATCATCGACGCCGAGGTGCGGCGCCTGATCGACGAGGCCTATTCGACCGCGAGGTCGGTGCTGACTAAGAAGAAGAAGGAATGGATCGCGCTGGCGCAGGGCCTGCTCGAATACGAGACGCTGTCGGGCGACGAGATCAAGCAGCTGATCGCCGGCGAGAAGCCCGCGCGCGATCTCGGCGACGACACGCCGCCGAGCCGTGGTTCGGCCGTGCCGAAGTCGGGCCGCCGCAAAAAGGGTCCCGAGCCCGAGGGCGGCATGGAACCGCAGCCGTCGAGCTGAACTCGGCCAAGAACAAATTGAGAAACGTCGCGGTTTGACCGCGGCGTTTTTGTTTGGGGCAGGCTGCTGAGTTTCTCCGTGGCCTGCGCCTGCAAGGTTGGTTAGGCGATTGGCGGAAGCCGGCGTGGCAGCAGCCAATCTTCCCACTTTGTGGAAGATGCCGGGCAGCTCAGCGGGGGCAGCGTCCGCCGACAAATCGAGTTAGGCCTTCCGGGCTGCGGGGGAGGATCTCCCTTGCCGTTCGACGATTCCTCGAGCCACCCTCGCCCAGCTTTTCGTGAATGCGAGGCAACCTGGCCGGAGCAGGCAACGATCCTTCGTGCCCCCCCCTCTGGCCTGCCGGCCATCTCCCCCACGAGGGGAGTTTGCAGCGTCGCCGGCAACGCGCCTCTCGTCAGCGGGGATTCCTGCTGAAGCTGCGGGCAAAAAAGCCCGCGAACCCTGCGGCTCGCGGGCCTTACTTTCCTCAAATAGTGCTGTCGCTCAGCTCTTCAGCTTGGCATTGCACAGGCTGTAGAAGCCGCCGCCCTTCTGGATCCACTTCAAGCCGCCAAGCGTGTTGGCGTCCTTGTTGGCATAGTACTGCTGGAGGCAGGTATGCATGCGGGCCTTGGCCGGGGTTTCGGTGGCGAATTTCGGCGAGATTGCGGTCGGGAAACTCACGCCCTTCGGCGCAGCGACAGTCGGCTTTGCCGGCTCCTTGGTGTAGGTCGCCTCTGTTGGAGCCGGGACGGTATCATCGTCCGAGGCGCTGGCGCCGCATTCGGCCTTCCGGAAGTCGTTCCACTTCATGCCGTTGAGCGTATTGGCGGTCTTGGCAGCCTGGTACTTGCTGCTGCAGTCGGCCATGCTCAGGCCCTTGCCCGAGCTGTCGGTCGCCGCAGCCGTGGTCGCCGCCTTGGTGGTCGCCGGTTTGGTGGCGGCGGCAGCGGATGCGCCGGCGGCAGCGGACGCGCCGGTGGCGCATTCGCTCTTGCGGAAGTCGTTCCACTTCATGCCGTTGAGCGTGCCGGCGGCCTTGGCCGCCTGGTACTTGGTGCTGCATTCCTTTGCGGTCAGGCCTTTGGCTCCGTCGTCGGCGGCGGCCGCAGCCTTGGTCGCCTTGGCCGGCTTCGTATCGGCCGCCTTGGTGTCCGCTGCCTTGGCGTCGGGCTTGGCTGTCGCGGCGGCATCAGTGCCGCACTGCGCCTTGCGGAACTGGTTCCAGGTCTGGCCGGCAAGTGTCCCCGCGTCCTTGGCCGCGTTATACTTCGTGCTGCACTCGGCCATCGTCAGCGCGTTGGCTGGCGCGGCCAGGAATAACGTCGCGACCGCAAGGCCGGTCAAAGTGGCAAGTCGGTGGATGAGCATAGCGTTTCTCCGTTGCAGCAGCCCATTATACGTCCCAGCAAATCAATAACGCTCAACGGTCGGTTGCGCCAGATGCTAAGTGGCGAATACATCGCCGAAACCCGGCTTCTGCCGGCAAGGTGATGAAATCGTTGCCTGTTGCCGGCTGGAAGACAAGAATTTGTGGGTAAATCCATGTCGAATGGTCCACAGGCATGGTATATTGTGGCGAGGCAGCGCCATCACGCTAGGTTGCGCCAGTCTGTGTGCAATGCACAACAAGGGTTTTCTAAAGGATTGGTAACAGATAATCACGAAATGTGATCGTAGTGCGCCGGCCAATTATGGCATGACGTACCGGGCAAGAACCACCGGGGACACTGACTAGCATGGCAGGAAATTATTTCGGCACGGACGGTATTCGCGGGCGCGCCAACAAGTTTCCAATGACGGCGGAAATCGCGATGAGGGTCGGCATGGCGGCCGGCCTGTCCTTCCAGCGCGGCAGCCATCGTCACCGTGTGGTGCTCGGCAAGGACACCAGACTTTCCGGCTACATGATCGAGAACGCCATGGTGGCGGGCCTCTGCGCCGCCGGCATGGACGTGTTCCTGCTCGGCCCCATCCCGACGCCGGCGGTCGCCATGTTGGTGCGTTCGCTGCGCGCCGATATCGGCGTCATGATCTCGGCCTCGCACAATCCTTATTACGACAATGGCATCAAGCTATTCGGTCCCGACGGCTACAAGCTCTCCGACGAGATCGAAGAGCGCATCGAGAGCATGCTGGACAAGGATATCGAACTGGCACTCGCCGATTCCGACGGACTTGGTCGCGCCAAGCGCGTCGATGGCGTGCATGACCGCTACATCGAGTTTGCAAAGCGCACCTTGCCGCGTTCGATGTCGCTTTCAGGTTTGAGGATCGTCGTCGATTGCGCCAATGGCGCCGCCTACAAGGTTGCCCCCGAGGCGCTTTGGGAGCTGGGCGCCGAAGTGGTGGCCATCAATGTCGAGCCCAACGGCTTCAACATCAACAAGGAATGCGGCTCGACCCATCCGGCAGGCCTGCAGAAGAAAGTGCACGAGGTGCGCGCCGACATCGGCATCGCGCTCGACGGCGATGCCGACCGTGTCGTCATCGTTGACGAGAACGGCGCGATCGTCGACGGCGACCAGATCATGGCAATGATCGCCGAGTCCTGGCACCAGAGCGGGCGGCTTGCCGGCGGTGGCGTCGTTTCGACGGTCATGTCCAATCTCGGCCTCGAACGCTTCCTCGGCGACATGAAGCTGCAATTGCACCGCACCAAGGTCGGCGACCGCTATGTCGTCGAGCATATGCGCGCGCACGGGCTCAATGTCGGCGGCGAGCAGTCGGGCCACATCGTGCTGTCGGACTTCTCGACCACGGGCGACGGCCTGGTTTCGGCGCTGCAGGTGCTGGCCTGCATCAAGCGGCAGGGCCGGCCGGTCAGCGAATTGTCGAAGAAGTTCGAGCCGGTGCCGCAACTCCTCAAGAACGTCCGCATCGCCGGCGGCAAGCCGCTCGAGGAAGCTCCGGTCAAGGCTGCGATCGAGGACGCCCGTCAACGCCTCGGCAAGGCGGGGCGGCTCGTCATCCGGCCGTCCGGCACCGAGCCGCTGATCCGTGTCATGGCCGAGGGCGACGACCCGCAGCTGGTCGAGGCCGTCGTCAACGACATCGTCGAGGTCATCTCGGAAACACGCAGCGCCGCCTGATCTCAGGTGCATTCGGAGGGCCGACGCCGCTCTGATTGCTTAGAAGCCCGCCCGTCCGGCGGGCTTTTGTTTGCCTGCGAAACTGGCTCGAGACACGTGGAACCATCCGAATTCCTCAAATGCTCGAGATTCGTGGTTAATAGACAGGGTTAAATGCCTTTTAACCTTTGCAATTCATTATCCACGCCTGAAAGCCAATCTCATTCGGACGCGACCGCTGTTCCGAGGGTTTCTAGGGGTGACAAGCATGTTCAATACAGCAAGAAAGGCCCTGTTCGCCGCGCTGTTCGCGGGCCTGGCATGGCCGGTGTTCGCGGCCGACCTTCCGGAGCCGGTGGTCGAAGAGGCGCCGCCGCCGGTATACGAGCAGCCAGTCGATGTCGGCGGCTGGTACATTCGCGGCGATCTCGACTACCACAAGTCGAAAGTGCGCGGCATCGATTACACGACCTACACCATCGATCCCTGTAATTGTAACGTCATTCCCGGCGACAGGAGCTTCGATTTCGGCAAGCTCAAGGGCGGCTTCTCGCTCGGCGCCGGCGTCGGCTACAAGATCAACGATCATTTTCGTACGGATTTGACCGCCGATTACTGGTTCAAGTCGAACTTCGACGGCGGAACCTCGGACGCTTTCTCGACGTCGACCGAAGTGTCGAAAATGAGCGCCTTGCTGCTGCTGGCCAACGCCTATGTCGATCTCGGCACCTATCACGGCATCACGCCCTATGTCGGCGCCGGCATCGGCGGCGCGCATGTCAGATGGGACGATGTCAGGGACCCGAACACCACCGAGTTCAACCCCGGTGCGAAAAGCTGGCGCTTTGCCTACGCGCTCATGGCCGGCGCTTCCTACTGCCTGACCGACAAGCTGATCCTGGACGCGGGCTATCGCTACAGCCACATCCAGGGCGGCCGCATGTTCGAGTGGGATATCAGCAGCGCCGGGCCGGGCTTCGACCGCGGCATCGACACGCATGAGGTGCGCGGCGGCCTGCGGTACCAGTTCGGCGGCAACAACGGTTGCGCCGCGCCGACGGTGGCCTATCAGCCCGAACCCGAGCCGATCTACACCAAGTAACATCCGACCATCCAACGGTCCGAAACCGCCCGGCATCAGCCGGGCGGTTTTCGCTTGTCTGGCTGCCGAAAATCATTCGCTAACGCTCTGTTAGCCTTAACCCCGACTTAACCACTATGGTTAACAATGCTTCCTGAAACGATGGCTGCCGTCTGGTGGCGCCGAAATCGGGAGCAGGGGATCATGAAACTCACATCGCGTATGGCGCCGGTGCTTGCCACATTCGCCATCATGCCGCTGACGCCTGCGCTGGCCGCCGACTATGATCCCCCGGTCTATGTCGACCAGGCGCCCGACTACGTGCCGGTCGAGGTCGGCTCGGGCTGGTATCTGCGCGGCGATGTCTCCTACCTGGTAGAGAAGAGCTTCAAGAATGAGGATTTCGCCTTCACGCCGGCGAGCTTCGACAACGAGGAAGACCCGGTCTTCGCCAGCATCGGCTTCGGCTACCACTTCAACGATTATCTGCGTGCCGATCTCAATCTGGGTTACCTGCCCGGCAACAAGATCGGCATTGGCTATGACGATTCAGCGACCGCGGCAGAGGCGACCCTAGCGTCGGCGTCCCTGAAGAACTATGCCTTTTCAGGCATGCTCAACGGCTATGTCGACCTTGGTACCTATGTCGGCATAACACCCTATCTCGGCGCCGGCATCGGCATCGTCAGGAGCACGCACAAGCTCTCGGCGAGCTATTTCACCGACAATGGCGATCCAACCGACGACTTCGGCCTGAGTGACGACAAGACCAAGTATTCCTTCGCTTACACGCTGAATGCCGGCCTTGTCTATCAGGTGTCGAAGAATGTTTCCGTCGATCTCGGCTATCAGTATTTCTCGGCGCCCGACGCTGAATATGTGACGGCCGAGAGCCTGACCTCGTTTCCGGTCCACAAGGGAATCAGCAATCATCAGGTTAAGCTCGGGCTACGCTACGATCTCTGGTAGTAGGCTGGCATACATGAACCCTGGCGGCGGATCTCTTCGGTCCGCCGTTTGCGTTTGAAGCTCACGAGATACTGATCGCGGATCGCCAGTATCCTGCCCGCGACAAAAACTTTCCCCTTGACGCCCGAAGCCCGAGCGCATATCGCCGTCCGTGGGCCACCCCTCCCCAACGAGGGGCCACTATCTGGAAGGATAGACCACGATGACGACGCATACGAAGCCCGGATTCCGTCCGGCAAACCCCAATTTTTCCTCAGGTCCCTGCGCGAAACGTCCCGGCTGGTCGGTCGAGGCGCTGAAAGCTGCCGCGCTCGGCCGTTCCCATCGCGCCAAGATCGGCAAGACCAAGCTCGAACAGGCGATCGCGCTGACGCGCGAAATTCTCCAGGTTCCTGCCGACTACCGCATCGGCATCGTGCCGGCGTCTGATACAGGCGCCGTCGAGATGGCACTCTGGTCGCTGCTGGGTGAGCGCGGCGTCGACATGGTCGCCTGGGAGAGTTTCGGCTCCGGCTGGATCACCGACGTGGTCAAGCAGTTGAAGCTTGCCGATGTGCGCAAGCTCGAGGCCGGTTACGGCGAACTGCCGGATCTCGGCAAGATCGATTTCGACCGCGACGTGGTCTTCACCTGGAACGGCACGACCTCGGGCGTGCGCGTGCCGAACGGCGATTTCATCCCGGCCGATCGCAAGGGTCTGACCATCTGCGACGCGACATCGGCCGCCTTCGCGCAGAAGCTCGACTTCGAGAAACTCGATGTCGTGACCTTCTCCTGGCAGAAGGTGCTGGGCGGCGAAGGCGCGCATGGCATGCTGATCCTGTCGCCCCGCGCCGTCGAGCGGCTGGAGAGCTATAAGCCTGCATGGCCGCTGCCGAAGATCTTCCGCCTGACCTCGGGCGGCAAATTGATCGAAGGCATCTTCAAGGGCGAAACCATCAACACGCCGTCGATGCTGTGCGTCGAGGACTATCTCGACGCGCTCAGCTGGGCGAAATCGATCGGCGGCCTCGATGCGCTGGTCGCCAGGGCCGACGCCAACGCGGCCGTGCTCGACCGTTTCGTCGCGAAATCCTCCTGGCTTGGCCATCTCGCCGTAGAGCCGGCGACGCGGTCGAACACGTCCGTCTGCCTGTCCTTCACCGACGGACAAGTCGCTGCACTCGACGCCGACGCACAGGCGGCCTTCGCCAAGGGTCTGGTTTCAGCGCTCGACAAGGAAGGTGTCGCCTATGACATCGGTTCCTATCGCGACGCGCCGCCTGGCCTGCGCATCTGGTGCGGCGCAACGGTCGAGACCTCCGATCTCGAAGCTCTGCTGCCCTGGCTCGACTGGGCCTTCGCCGGCCAGAAGGCGTCGCTGAAAGCGGCGGCCTGAAACTCAACAGTTATTTTCTGGAACAGCCCTCATCCGGCCGCTTCGCGGCCACCTTCTCCCACAAGGGGAGAAAGATCGGCGCCTGACCTTCTCCCCCGTGGAGAAGATGCCTGAGCGAAGCGAAGGCGGGTGGGGTAAACAACAAGGACCAATCCCATGCCTCGCGTTCTCGTCTCGGATAAACTTTCCACCACCGCTGTTCAGATCTTTAGGGATCGCGGCATCGAGGTCGACTATCTTCCAGATCTCGGCAAGGACAAGGAGAAGCTGCTTGAAGTGATTGACCAGTATGACGGCCTCGCCATCCGCTCGGCGACCAAGGTTACCGAGAAGCTGATCAATGCCGCCACCAGGCTCAAGGTCGTCGGCCGGGCCGGTATCGGCGTCGACAATGTCGACATACCGGCGGCCAGCCGCAAGGGCATTATCGTGATGAACACGCCGTTCGGCAATTCGATCACGACAGCCGAGCATGCGGTAGCGATGATCTTCGCGCTCGCCCGCCAGATCCCGGAAGCCAACGCCTCGACGCATGCAGGCAAATGGGAAAAGAACCGCTTCATGGGCGTCGAGATCACCGGCAAGACGCTCGGCGTCATCGGCTGCGGCAATATCGGCTCGATCGTCGCCACGCGCGGCGTCGGCCTGAAGATGCATGTCGTCGCCTTCGATCCGTTCCTGTCGGACAAACGCGCCGAGGAACTCGGCGTCGACAAGGTTGAACTGGACGAGCTCTTCGCCCGCGCGGACTTCATCACGCTGCACACGCCGTTGACCGACAAGACGCGCAACATCATCGATGCCGCCGCGATCGCCAAAATGAAGGACGGCGTGCGCATCATCAACTGCGCCCGTGGCGGGCTGGTCGTCGAAGCCGACCTGGTGGCGGCGCTGAAGAGCGGCAAGGTGGCCGGCGCCGGCATCGACGTGTTCGAGGCCGAGCCGGCCGAACAGAACGCATTGTTCGGCATGGAGAATGTGGTGGCCACCCCCCATCTCGGTGCCTCGACGGCGGAAGCACAGGAGAACGTCGCGCTGCAGGTCGCCGAACAGATGGCCGACTATCTGATCAAGGGCGCCGTCTCCAACGCCATCAACATGCCGTCGATCACCGCGGAGGAAGCGCCGCGGCTCAAGCCCTTCGTCAAGCTCGCCGAAGTGCTTGGCGCCTTTGTCGGCCAGGTCACCGAGGACCCGATCAAGGAGGTGGAAATCCTGTTCGACGGCTCGACCGCGACGATGAATACGCGCGCGCTGATCAGCGCGGCCCTTGCCGGGCTGATCAGGCCGCAGGTAGCCGACGTCAACATGGTGTCGGCGCCAATCATGGTGAAGGAGCGCGGCATCATCGTCGCCGAGGTCAAGCGCGACAAATCGGGCGTGTTCGACGGCTATATCAAGCTGACGGTCAAGACCGAGCATATGACGCGCTCGATCGCCGGCACCTGTTTTTCCGACGGCAAGCCGCGCTTCATACAGATCAAGGGCATCAATCTCGATGCCGAGGTCGGCCAGCACATGCTCTATACGACCAATGCCGACGCGCCGGGCATTATCGGCCTGCTCGGCACGGTGTGCGGCGAGAACGGCGTCAACATCGCCAACTTCCAGCTCGGCCGCAACCGGCCAGGGGGCGATGCCATCGCGCTGCTCTATCTCGACGCACCGTTCCCGGAAAAAGTGCTGGAGCAGGTGCGGGCGCACAAATCGATCGATTCGGCCAAGCGGCTACAGTTCGACGTCGGCAGCGTGTAGGGCTCGTCCCGCACAGGCTGCAACTGCACGATCGCGATGCTCCGCGCATGGAGTGTTTTCCGGCATCGGCATCAATCGGTCCGCCGATTGATGCCGATGCCGCCTTCCGGCAAGCCTGGATGGTCTTGATCGTCCGTCTGAGGATACTTGCCTTTGCGATAGCGGGGCGTCTGCGGCTGACCTTAGCTGCCCCGATGCCTGATCATTTTCGCAGCGTGCAAAGCAGCGCATGGTTTCCCAGGCGCCCCAGCCCGACGAAACCCGCATGGCCGCTGGCGAGGCGATCTACCATGACAATTGCTCGGCCTGCCATGGTGGAGACGGCGCCGGGGCGCCGGGGCTCTTTTCCCGCCGCTCGCCGGCAATTCGATCGTAGCACAGGCCAGCACCGAAACGCTTGCCCGGGCCGTTCTGGCGGGAAGCCAGGCCGTGCATACGGCCCGCGCGCCGACGACGCCGGCGATGCCCTCGCTGGCGTGGCGCCTGAAGGATCAGGAGATCGCCGACGCCCTCACTTACGTGCGCGGCAGCTGGGGCAATGCCGCCCCGGCAGTATCGTCCGACGACGTGGCGGCGGTGCGCGAGGAATTGCAGTAGTCCTGCGAATTGCCGGGCGAGCCGACGCTCTCCTCAAGGCTGACGATCGGGGCGCGAAGCGAGTTTACCGGGGCCTCGGCATGGCTGCCTTGCGGCCGCTATATTCGGCAAGCGCGATGCCGCCCAGCACGAGGACGAGCGCCAACGCCTGGTAGAGCTGGAATGTCTCGCCGACGATCAGCACCGAAAGCAGAGTGCCGAAGATCGGCACCAGGTTGATGAACAGGCCGGCCCGGTTGGCGCCGATCAGCTCATTGCCCCTGATGTAGAATATCTGCGAGACGACCGAGGCGCCGATCGCAGTATAGACGATCACCGCCCAGCCGCGTGCGTCGGGAACGATGACCTTGCCGGCCGCGATTTCCCATAGGAAGAACGGCAGCGAGGTGACGAGCGCGGCGAGCGACATGGCCAGCATCAGGCTCTGCCATTGCATGGCCGTCTTCAGCCGCAATCCGACCGAATAGCCGCTATAGAGAATGACCGCGACCAGCATGATGGCGTCGCCGAAATTGAGCTCCAATGTCAGCAGCCGGCGCGGATCGCCGTGGCAGGCGGTCAGGATGACGCCGAAGATCGTCAGCACCACGCCGGCGATCTGCGCCCAGTTCACGCGCAGGCGGAAGAAGATGAAATTGGCTACGATGATCAGGATAGGCATTGCCGCCTGCTCGATCGAAACGTTGATCGCGGTCGTGTAATTGAGCGCCGTATAGAAGATCGTGTTGAACAAGGTGAAGCCGCTGGCGCCAAGTGCGGCGAGCACGAACCAGTGCCTGCGCACGACGGGCCAATCTCTTTTCAGCGCATTCCAGCCGATCGGCAGCAGGATCGCTACCGCCAGCACCCAGCGCAGGAAGACCAGCGTCATCGGTGAGACGTGATGGACCGCCAGCTTGCCGGCCACCGAGTTGCCGCCCCACAGCAAGGTGGTGAGCAGCAGGAACATGTAGGCGCTTCGGTGCATGGCGGGTCGCAACGGGGAGGAGGTGAATGGGGCGTGCCTGCCGGCCTATTGCCCCCGCCTGGACAAGTAAATGATGTCAAAGCTGAAAATTGTTGTGCCTCAGCCCATTTTCGGCGGCAAAGAAAGGTCGCATCGGCCTGCTCTTGACGTTATAGAGGCCTGTCGTTTCGAACCGTATCCAAGCCGCGCGGCGGCGCCTCGAAGGAAAAGAAACATGGCCAATGTGGTGGTCGTCGGCTCGCAATGGGGTGACGAAGGCAAGGGCAAGATCGTCGACTGGCTATCGGAGCGCGCCGATGTCGTGGTGCGTTTCCAGGGCGGCCACAATGCCGGCCACACGCTGGTCGTCGACGGCAAGGTCTACAAGCTGTCGCTGTTGCCGTCGGGCGTCGTGCGGCAGGGCAAGCTGTCCATCATCGGCAATGGCGTCGTCTTCGATCCGCACGCATTCGTTGCCGAAGTGGCGAAGCTCAAGGGGCAAGGCGTCGAGGTAACGCCGGAGCGCCTGAAAATAGCCGAAAACACAGCGCTTATCCTGTCCCTGCACCGGGAACTGGACGGCTTCCGCGAGGACGCCGCCTCAAATTCCGGGACCAAGATTGGCACGACCCGCCGCGGTATCGGCCCCGCCTATGAGGACAAGGTGGGCCGGCGCGCGGTGCGGGTGATGGATCTGGCGGATTTGGAAACACTACCCTTGAAGGTCGACAGGCTGTTGACGCATCACAATGCACTGCGTCGCGGCCTTGGCCATGCCGAAGCCACGCATGACGCGGTCATGCAAGAGCTGACCTCGGTCGCCGGCGAAATCCTGCCCTACATGGACCGGGTCTGGAAGGTGCTCGACGACAAGCGCCGGGCCGGCGAGCGCATCCTGTTCGAGGGCGCGCAAGGCACGCTGCTCGACATCGATCATGGCACCTATCCGTTTGTCACCTCGTCCAACACCGTCGCCGGCCAGGCGGCAGCCGGTGCCGGCGTGGGCCCGGGCGCCATCGGCTATGTGCTTGGCATCACCAAGGCCTATACGACGCGCGTAGGCGAAGGTCCGTTCCCGACCGAGCAGCAGAACGAGATCGGTGAATTCCTCGGCACGCGCGGCCATGAATTCGGCGTCGTCACCGGCCGCAAGCGCCGCTGCGGCTGGTTCGACGCGGTGCTGGTGCGCCAGGCCGTCGCCGTCAACGGCATCAAGGGCATCGCCCTGACCAAGCTCGATGTGCTTGACGGGCTGGACGAGATCAAGGTCTGTACCGGCTACCGCCTCGACGGCGAGACGATCGACTATCTACCCGCCAGCCAGGGCGCGCAGGCCCGCGTCGAGCCAATCTACGAGACGCTGGAGGGGTGGAAAGGCACCACCGCCGGCGCGCGCAGCTGGAACGACCTTCCGGCCCAGGCCGTCAAATATGTCCGCCATATCGAGGAGTTGATCGGCGCGCCGGTCGCGCTCCTCTCCACCAGCCCGGAACGGGACGACACGATACTTGTGACCGATCCGTTTCAAGACTAGTTTCTCAAGCCTTTCCGGGCGTTGCGGCTGATTTGCGGAGGCCGGCCCGGAGCACAATACAGGTCGACTGACGCATGGCGAAAGATTTCGTTTCTGCTCTGAGGGATACGATAAACAATTTTGGCGATCCTACGCCGGAGCTGCGGGCCAAAGTCTACGACAAAGCGCGCTCGACGATTGCAAAGAAGATTGCCGAGCGCGAGCCGCCGCTTTCGCCGTCGGAAGCCGAAAGGCAGAAGCGCGGCCTGGAAGACGCCATATCGAGGCTCGAGCGCGAATATGCCAAAAGCGTGCCGGAGACCGATCCGCTTGCCGAACTGGAGCACATATTTTCCTCCATCGATCGCAACAAGAACCAGTCGAACCATACCAAACAGCCGGTAAAGGCGGAGCCGGCCTGGCCGGCAGCGCCTGCCTCGAAGGCTGAACCCTACAAGCCGCCGCCCCCCGCTCCGGAGCCCGACATCTCCAGGCCTGCATCGCCCGCCGCCGAGGTCGAGCCGAACTGGCAAAAGCCCGTACCGGTGCAGCCGGCCCCGGAGTTCGACGACAGGGCTCAGCCTGGCATGGATGTGGGTCAGGACGACGAGCATGCCGATGTCTTTGCGAGCGACGAAGAGGCTGCGGCCGCCGACACTTTCCAGCGCTTGCGTCCGGCTGAACGCAAGCGCAGCTATGGCGGGCTGATTGCCGCTGCCGTTGCGTTGCTGGTCATTGCCGGCGGCGGCTATGGCATCTGGCTGAACAAGGATGCCTTCGGCAAGATGCTGGGTCTGGGCGGCGGCAGCAAGGTCGCGACGACCGAGCCGGTCAAATCGACACCCGCCAAGCCGGCGAGCGATGCGGCGGCAACGCCCCCGGCACCTGCGGCTAGCGGTGCCGAGCCCGAAGGGACACCGAAGTTCACTCAAAGACTGACACCGCAAGGAAGCGAGGTCGATCCTGGCCCGGCCGGCGGACAGAGCGGCGTGGGCGAGGGCGAGTCCGTCGCGGCGCTGACGACGCCGCCTTCAGCCACGACCACCCCGGCCTTGTCGGCTCCGGCAGGAGGCACGCCGGCCGCAGGCGCGCCCGCCGGGACCACGCCCCCTGCACCGGGCGCTGCGCCGGCGGCGCCACCCGCCAATGGGACCGCACCCGCGGCGCCGGCTGACAATGCCGCCACGCCGCCCTCGCCTGCCGGTGCGCCGACGCAAACCTCTCTGCCGGTCGGCCAGAAGGCGATCTTCTATGAGGAGCGCACCAGCACCGCGCAGGGTTCGGCCGAGCCGGGCAACATCGTCTGGTCGCTGGTGCAGGAATCGCCCGGCGGCGACCTGCCGCCTGAGCCGGCGATCCGCGCCGAGGCGACCATTCCCGGCAAGGACATCCAGTTGCGCATGACCATCCGCCGCAACACTGACCAGACGCTGCCGGCCAGCCACATCATCGAGATGATCTTCCTGACACCCGACGGTTTCGAAGGCGGCGGCGTCGACAACATCCTGCGCGTGGCCATGAAGAGTTCCGAGCAGGATGCCGGCAGCCCGCTGATCGGCATTCCGGCCAAGATCGCCGACGGCTTCTTCCTCGTCGCGCTCAACGATACCAAGGCCGACGAGGACGCCAATCTGACCTTGCTTCGGGGACAGGACTGGATCGACGTGCCGGTCGTCTACAAGACCGGACGACGAGCGTTGCTGACGATGGAAAAAGGCATTCCCGGCGAGAAGGTGTTCGACGAGGCGATCAAGGCTTGGCAGGCGAAGACGGCGGGCTGAGCCGACGGCAACGGTCGGCTCCGGTCAGAAGCCTTGGAACAGCATGTCGAGCGCGGCGACGATGTCGTCGTGGTGCTTGGAGAGATTTCCCTCGGCATCCGGCAATTCAGTGGCCATCAAGGCAGAGCCGGCGGCCAGGAACGGGGGCTGTGTCGGGCGGCATCAACGGAATGACGACTCTCGTGTTCAGCCTCTCAAGAAGGTCGGACTGAACATCGACAAGGTAACCACTGCCTCCGGCATTCCGATAGAGATCGTAACGGGCCATCAAAACAGCGGGCGTGTGGCCAATGGCAACCCGTTCCGCTCGACATAGGCGTTGGAGCTCACAATCGCCTCAAAGTTCTCCTCTTGCCATCGACGCGTTTTTTCCGCCGCGATGGCCTTCGCAATACCCGCCTCGGCGGCGCGCGAGAGATTGATATCCGACGCTTTGGCGTCTTTGATCAGCTGAGCGTCAACGGATGTATTGACAGACTTTCGCTGAGGTTTTGTCGTCGATTGAAGCACGGAGACAGCCCTCTTTTAAGCGCATAACGTAGCGCATACCATCCTCACCCCTCCATCTCCTCGCGCAACATCTCCAGTTCGAGCCACTCTTCCTCCAGTGCCGCCAGTGTCGCGCGCTCCTTGTCGAGGGCGGCGATGGTCTTCTGGAACGAGGCCGGATCGCGCTCGTAATAGGCGGGATCGGCGATGTTGTTCTCCAGCCGCGAGATCGAGGCTGTGACCGCCTCGATCTTCTTGGGCAGCGATTCCAGCGCGAATTTCTGCTTGAACGAGAGTTTTTTTGCCGGGGCTTTGGCGGTGGCGCTGTCCGCCTTGGCCGTCGGGGCCTCGCTTGCATCCGCCTTCGCGCGCGCCTTGCGGTCGTCGAGCCTGGTACCGCCGCGCTGCGCCAGCATGTCGGAATAGCCGCCGGCATATTCGACCCAGCGGCCGCCGTCGTCCGGCGCGATGATGCTGGTGACGGTGCGGTCGAGGAAATCGCGGTCGTGGCTGACCAGGATGACCGTACCGGCAAAGCCGGCGACCAGTTCCTGCAGCAACTCCAGCGTCTCCATGTCGAGATCGTTGGTGGGCTCGTCGAGCACCAGAAGGTTGGCCGGCCGCGCCAGCACACGCGCCAGGATCAGCCTCGCGCGTTCGCCGCCGGACAGCTCGCGCACCGGCGTGCGCGCCTGTTCCGGTTTGAACAGGAAATCCTTCATGTAGGAGACGACGTGGCGCTGCTCGCCATTGATGACAAGGTTCTCGCCGCGCCCGTCGGTGAGATACTGAGCCAGCGTCTCCTGCGGATCGACCGCCTCGCGCTTCTGGTCGAGCGTGGCGATCTCCAGATTGGTGCCGAGCCGCACCGAACCGGCATCCGGCTGCAATTCTCCGGTCAGCATCTTCAGAAGCGTCGTCTTGCCGGCGCCGTTCGGCCCGACGAGGCCGACGCGATCGCCGCGTTGGATGCGGGTCGAGAACCCCTTGACCACGGTGAGGTCGCCAAAGCTCTTCTCGATGTTCCTGGCCTCGATCACCAGCTTGCCGGATTCGGCGGCGTCGCTGGCCACCATGGTCGCGGTGCCTTCGGCGCCGCGATGGCCGCGAAAACGCTGGCGCATGGTCTGCAATTCGCCCAGGCGGCGCATGTTGCGCTTGCGCCGCGCCGTCACGCCATAGCGCAGCCAGTGTTCCTCGCGCACGATCTGGCGGCCGAGCTTGTGCTGTTCGCGCTCTTCTTCCTCAAGCACCTGGTCGCGCCATTCCTCGAAATGGCCGAAGCCCTTATCCAGCCGGCGTGTCTGGCCCCGGTCGAGCCACACGGTGGCGCGCGAGACGCGCTCGAGGAAACGGCGGTCGTGCGAGATGACGATGAGGGCCGAGGAGGTGCGGACGAGCTCCTCTTCCAGCCATTCGATCACCGAGAGATCGAGATGGTTGGTCGGCTCATCGAGCAGCAAGATATCGGGCTCCGGCGCCATGACGCGGGCAAGGGCGGCGCGCCTGGCCTCGCCGCCGGAGAGGTCGCCCGGCTGCTCCTCGCCCGAGAGGCCGAGATGCTCCATCAGGTAGCTGGCGCGATAAGGATCGTCGGCGGGACCGAGCCCGGCCTCGACATAGGCGCGCACGGTTGCGAACCCGTCCATGTCGGGCATTTGCGGCAGATAGCGGACGGTCGCCGATGGCTGGCGGAACACCTCGCCGTCCTGCGGCTCGATCAGGCCGGCGGCGATCTTGAGCAGCGTCGACTTGCCGGACCCGTTGCGGCCGACCAGCGCGATCTTGTCGCCTGCCGACGCAGCCAAGTCGGCGCCGTCGAGCAGGGGCGTGCCGCCGAACGTCAGTTTTATTCCGTCGAGATTGAGAAGAGGCGGCGCCATGTCAGCTTTCTGGCAAGGGATAGGGATGGGCGAGCAGCAGCGCGCGCCCCGCTCCCAGCGCGATCTCGAGCCTGCCCTTGACCTCATTAGAGATGGTCAGCGATGAGCCGAACGCGACCTTGACGCGGTCAAGCGGCCATTTCGCGCCGGCGACGGTCAGCCCGGCAAGCTCGGAAAAACCCAGGATCGAGAACAGGGTGCCGTCTGTATAGTCGAAGCGGACCGTGCCGTGCGCCAGGGGCATGCCTTCCTGCGCGCCGCTGGTCAACAGCACCTTTGTCCCGGCCCCGGCCAGCCGCAGGGCGAGCGCCATGTGCAGGAAGGCATGGTCGGCGCGCTTGCCGCCGAAGGCGCCGGCAAGCACGAGGCTGGTCGCGCCGCGCTCCAGGGCGGCCGATATCGCGAGTTCGCCATCGGTGGCGTCCTTCTCTGCCGGGAAGGTTCGGCGCGGCACGGCGGCCAACTCATCCGGCAGGCCGGCGGGCACGGAATCGAAATCGCCGACCCACAGTTCCGGCACAAGGCCGAGCGTGCTTGCATGGCCGATGCCGGCATCGGCGGCGATGACGCGGGTTCCCTCGACCTGACGGTCGAGCCGTGGCGTGCGGATGAGATCGCCGCCAAGCAGGATGGTGAATGTGCTCATATCGTGTGGCCCTTACCAGCCCGGCAGCGGAAACGGAAGGCCGGCAAACAGCCACTTGCGCGGTTCACCAGCCGGGCCTATGTGTCGAGGCGCTCTAACGGGGTGCCGGACGCGATATTTCGCGGACCGGCTGAGAGGCAGTCTCGCCAACCCGCTGAACCTGATCCGGTTTGTACCGGCGGAGGGATTAGACGTTTCGGACAGTCCGACGCCTCAATTCCTTTAACCCGAACGAAGGAGGCGCCGATGCGCACGCTTTTATACGCCCTTGTCTCTGCAATGGTCGTGGTTCTGTCCGGGCCGGCCTTAGCCAAGGACAAGCTCACCGTCTACACTTATGAGAGCTTTACCGCCGACTGGGGCCCCGGCCCGGTGGTGAAGAAGGAATTCGAGGCCGAATGCGGCTGCGATGTCGACTTCGTCTCGGTTGCCGACGGCGTCGCGCTGCTCAACCGCGTCAAGCTGGAAGGGGCCGCGACCAAGGCCGACATCGTGCTTGGCCTCGACACCAATCTCACCGCCGATGCCAAGGCCACTGGCCTGTTTGCGCCGCATGGCGCCGTGACCGGGCTCAATGTGCCGGGCGGCTGGAACGACGACATCTTTGTCCCGTACGACTATGGCTATTTCGCCGTCGTCTATGACACGCAGAAGCTGAAGACGCCGCCCAAGAGCCTGAAGGAATTGGTCGAGGGCAGTGCCGACGACAAGATCGTTATCCAGGATCCGCGCACCTCGACGCCGGGCCTCGGCCTGCTGTTGTGGGTGAAGTCGGTCTATGGCGACAAGGCGCCGGAGGCCTGGGCCAAGCTCAAGGCGAAGGTCTTGACCGTGACGCCGGGCTGGAGCGAGGCCTACGGCCTGTTCACCAAGGGCGAGGCGCCGATGGTGCTGTCCTACACGACCTCGCCCGCCTACCACATGGTTGCCGAGAACACCGAGCGCTACCAGGCCGCTTCCTTTGAGGAGGGCGAGTATCTGCAGATCGAGGTCGCCGGCATCACCACGACGGGAGCCAAAAATCCGCTGGCGGAAAAGTTCATCGCCTTCATGACCGGGCCGAAATTCCAGGATGCCATCCCCGAGACCAACTGGATGTTCCCGGCCGGCAAGACCGACAAGCCGCTCAATCCGGCCTTCGACAGACTGGTCAAACCGACCAAAACCTTGCTGTTCAGTCCCGAGGAGGTCGCGGCCAACCGCAAGGCATGGGTGGATGAATGGCTGGCGGTGATGAGCAAGTAGTTTGGTCGTATGATCGGATGATGAGTGCTCTACAGCGCCCCCCACTGTCCTGCCGGACATCTCCCCCACGAGGGGGGAGATTGGCCGTCACGACGGCTTTCGCCAATTGGCGACGTCACAGGAGAGGGTGGAGCGCTGAAGCAGCCAATCTCCCCCCAAGTGGGGGAGATGTCCGGCAGGACAGAGGGGGGCGCGAAGGAACGCGACGCTCGCTAAAGGTCCTTTGGGTGGCGCAGCGTGCAGCGCGCGTCTGACCCCCGCATCTCCGCCGGTATCCTCGCGCTTGCGGCGATCGGGCTGCTGATCGGCGGCGCGTTTGCGGGCCTTATCTTCGAAGGCGCGAACGATTTCTCCGGCGCCTGGGCGGCCTTCGATCCTTATCTCCTGCGCGTCGTGCGCTTTACGTTGTGGCAGGCGGCGCTTTCGACGCTGTTGTCGGTGGCGCCGGCCCTGTTCGTGGCTCGCGCGCTGTCGCGGCATCCGCACTTTCCCGGCCGCGGCTTCATCCTCCAGCTCTTCGCCCTGCCACTGGCGCTGCCGGCGATCGTGGCGGCGCTCGGCATCCTGGCGCTCTACGGCCGCGCCGGCTATTTCGCCGGCTTTCTTGGTGCCGTCGGCGGTTACCATTGGCCGGGCATCTATGGCCTCTCCGGCATCCTCGTTGCTCATGTCTTCTTCAACCTGCCGCTGGCCACGCGGCTGTTCCTCGAAGTGCTGCAAACCATCCAAGCCGACCAATGGCGGCTGGCGAGCCAGCTCGGCATGGGTGCCGCACCGGCTTTCCGGCTGATCGAGTGGCCGACACTGCGCGCCGCTCTGCCGGGCGTCGCCGGCCTGGTGTTCATGCTCTGCATCACATCCTTCACGATCGTGTTGACGCTGGGCGGCGGCCCCGGCGCGACGACGCTGGAGGTCGGCATCTACCAGGCGCTGCGTTTCGATTTCGATCCCGCGCGGGCGGTGGCGCTGACGCTGCTGCAGATCGCGCTGACCTTTGTCGTGGTGCTGGCGTTGACGCGGCTCGGCGCCAACACCACCGGTGACGCCAATCTGCCGGTGGCGCCGCGCCGCTACGTCTCGGCCGGCAGGACCGAGACCGCGCTGAATGCGGCGCTCGTCGTGCTGGCCCTTTTGTTTGTCGCCGGGCCGATGACGGCGACGGTGATGTCAGGCCTCGGCGCCGACCTCGGTCGTCTCGCCGGCGAGGCGGCGGTGCGGCAGGCGACGCTGACCAGCGCCGTGCTGGCCTTCCTGTCGGCGCTGCTGTCGGTTGCGCTGTCGCTTTCGCTCACCATCGCGCGCCGCGTGCTGGCCCTGAAGCGCCGCTCCGGTCCGCGGACCGTGCTCGAACACGCCACCGACACCGGCGCCGGCTTCGTCCTGGTCGTGCCGCCCATCGTCATCGGCGCCGGCTGGTTCCTTCTGCTGCGCCATGTCGGCGATGTCTTTGCCATAGCCCCGGTCATGGTCGTCACCGTCAATGCAGTCATGGCGATGCCTTTCGCCATCCGTGCCATCCGCCCCGCCTATGATGCGGCGAGCGAGCGCCATGAGCGGCTCTGCGCGCTTCTGGGAATAGCGGGCTGGCCCCGATTGCGGCTGGTCGACTGGCCGTCGCTGCGACGGCCGCTGGCCACCGCCTTCGCGTTTGCCATGGCGCTGTCGCTTGGCGATCTCGGCGTCATCGCACTGTTCGGCAGTGATTCCGTGCAGACCTTGCCATACCTTCTCCTGGCGCGCATGGGCAGCTACCGCACCGAGGACGCCGCCGGCCTGGCGCTGCTGCTGGGTCTGGTCTGCCTTGTGCTTGTGGTGGCGGCGAGCGGGCTGGGAAGGGGAGAACGAGACTGATGGCTGCGGGCGCCACCAATGGTGCGACAAGGGGAGCCGAGGTGCGGCTGGACACGGTCTCGTTCAGCTACGGCGACGCGCCGCTCGTTTTCGATGTCGATTTCGCCGAGTCAAAAATCACCGCCATCATGGGGCCGAGCGGTTCGGGTAAGTCGACGCTGCTCAATCTGGTGGCGGGCTTCGAGACGCCGCAGTCCGGCCGTGTGCTGATCGGCGGCGCCGATGTCGGCGCGGCGCCGCCTTCGGCGCGGCCGGTGTCGATGGTATTCCAGGAAAACAATCTTTTTGCCCATCTTTCGGTCGAAGAGAATGTCGGGCTCGGCCGCTCGCCCTCGCTGCGGCTGACCGAGGCCGATCGCGCTGATATCGCGGAGGCGATCGCACGCACCGGCCTCGCGGGCAAGGAAAGACGCCTGCCGCGCGAACTTTCGGGAGGCGAACGCCAGCGTGTCGCATTGGCGCGCGTGCTGGTTCGCAACCGCCCGGTGCTTCTTCTGGACGAGCCTTTCGCTTCACTCGGACCGGCCTTGCGCGACGACATGCTCGATCTTGTCGCCGACGTGCATGCCGAGCGGGGCATGACGCTGCTGTTCGTCACGCACCAGCCACAGGACGCACGCCGTATTTGTGAGGAGGTGGTGTTCCTCGACAACGGCATGGTTGCCGCCAAGGGCAAGGCGGATGATTTCTTTGCCGGGGCTGGTCCTGAAGTTTTCCGGCGCTATGTTGGCACAAGCGCCTGGGAGGCTGGATCACGAGATATTGCCCGGAAGCGGACATAATTTACGCTCAAACCGGCTCCTGGCGACGGGGCGATTGCTTGCCATGACAGAGGTAGTGTGGCTAGGTCCGCCCCGTACCGGTCCGGTGCAGGCCGTGATTTGCTGCGGCATCCGCCGCGCGTTGGTATGGCGTGGATGCTGTAATGCTTTGATTTGCGCATGAGCCCTTGCGAGGATCGCCCCGATTTTCGCGGGCATGCGCCAGACCCGAAAGGAAGCCGTTCTGCCGACCGGCACGGAAAGACCAAGAGGGAAAATGCTGGCGCGCTTTCTGGCGCTGGCTGGCTTTGTCGTAGCCCTGGCAAGCTGCCAGATGTTCACACCTCCGGAAGTCCAGGAATCCGGCTTCCAGCCTTCCGACAAACCGATCACGGTCGACAATGTCGCGGCCAATAACAAGTTGGCCGAACTCGCCAAGGCGCAGCATCCACGCATACTGGCGACCTATGGCGGCGAATATTCCGATCCCAAACTCGAGCGCATGGTCGCCAAGGTCGTCGGCAGCCTGACGGTGGTGTCGGCCAACCCGACCCAGACCTATCGTATCACCATCCTCAATTCGCCCAACGTCAATGCCTTCGCACTGCCGGGCGGCTACCTCTACGTCACGCGCGGCCTGCTGGCGCTGGCCAATGATTCGGCCGAGCTCGCCGCCGTCATCGCGCATGAGATGGGCCACGTCACCGCCAACCACGGCCTGCAGCGCCAGCAGCTCGAGGCCGAGGAGGGGCTCGCCACCAAGGTTGTTTCCGACGTGCTCGGCGACAGCCCGACCGCCAAGGCGGCGCTGATCCGCGGCAAGCTGAGACTGGCGCAGTTTTCGCGCAACCAGGAACTGGAGGCCGACGCGATCGGCATCAAGTCGATCGGCGAAGCCGGCTACGATCCTTACGCCGCCGGCCGCTTCTTGCAGTCCATGTCGGCCTACACTGATTTCCGCTCGATCAGCGGCGCCACCGACGCCAGCCTCGATTTCCTGGCAACGCATCCCAATACGCCGCAGCGTATCGACCTTGCGCAACGCCATGCCCGCCAGTTCGGCCCGCCGGGCGTCGGCACCCGCGATCGCGACGCCTTCCTCGCCGGCATAGACGGCCTGCTCTACGGCGACACGCCGGAAGAAGGCTATGTGCGCGGCGAGACCTTTCTGCATCCGGGCCTGGGCGTGTCCTTCTCGGTGCCGGAGGGCTTTATCATCGACAATTCGGCCGCCGCCGTGACGGCGACCGGGCCGGGCGACATTGCGATCCGCTTCGACGGCGTGTCGATCGACAAGAACCGTGCGCTGACCGATTATATCAGGAGCGGCTGGGTGGCCGGTCTCGATGATGCGAGCGTCAGGCAGGAAACGATCAACGGCAACGAGGCGGCGACGGCGCATGCAGGCGCCGAAGGCTGGCAGTTCGATATCGCGGTAATCCGCGCCGGCGGCCAGGTCTACCGGCTGCTGACGGCGGCACCATCCGCCAGCACGTCGCTCGACACCGTGGCGCGTTCCGTCAGCGGCTCGTTCCGCATTCTGAGTGCCGCCGAAAAGGCGGCGCTGAAGCCGCTGCATATCCGCGTGGTCACCGTCCAGCCGGGGCAGACGATGGGTTCGCTTTCGGCGCAGATGGTCGGCGTCGACCGCAAACTCGACCTGTTCCGGGTGCTCAACGCGCTGTCGCCGGGGGCTGCGGTTTCGGCCGGCGACAAGGTCAAGATCGTCACCGACAAATAGCCGATAATCGGCGCTGACCCGCTCTCTCGTTTTTGGGACGAGAAACTTCTAGGTAGTTTTCCTGGAATGGATTTAGGCGGCGGTGGCGAGGAATTCCGGGTTCTGCTTCACCAGCGCCACTTTCAGCTTTTCCATGGCGCGGGCCTCGATCTGGCGCACGCGTTCCTTGGAAATGCCAAGCGTCTCGCCGAGCGCTTCGAGCGTGGCGCCCTCGTCGCTCAGCCGACGCTCCTCGATGATGCGCAGCTCACGCGCGTTGAGTGCGGCAAGCGCCGCCTTCAGCCATATCGAGCGGCGTTCGATATCGATGGTGTCGCTGACGACCTCGTCGGGCAAGGGATCGTCCGACACCAGGAAGTCCATCCGCTCGGTCGCGCCGCCATCGTCGGCAAGCGGGACATTGAGGGAGGAGTCGGGCGCCGACAGCCGCGAATCCATCAGCGCGACGTCGGCTTCGGAGACGCCGAGAGCCGCTGAAACCTCGCGGTACAGCGTCCTGTTCGACAGCGGCTCCGCCGCCCCATTCGCCAGCCGGGCGCGCAGGCGTCGCAGGTTGAAGAACAGGGCCTTTTGCGCCGAGCTGGTGCCGCCGCGCACGATCGACCAGTTGCGCAGGATGTAGTCCTGCATCGAGGCCCGGATCCACCAAGTCGCATAGGTCGAAAACCGCACTTCGCGCTCCGGCTCGAATCGGGCCGCGGCCTCGAGCAGGCCGACATGGCCCTCCTGGACCAGATCGCCAAGCGGCAGGCCATAGTGGCGGAATTTGGAAGCCATGGAAATGACCAGGCGCATATGCGCCACGGTGATGCTGTGCAGCGCGTTCTGGTCGTTGTCCTTTTTCCAGCGCAGCGCCAGCCGCAACTCCTCGTCGCGTTCGAGATAGGGAGCTCTCATTGCCGCGCGGACCATAATCCGTCCTGCCGTGTCTTCCATCATGAGGCGCTCCCTGGCTCAGGCGATACGGATTTCATTTCGAAGCCCGGCAGCCGCCTCGACTTGAAATGGCGGCGTCCTGCCCTACAACGAAGGCAAAACGTGCCATGCGCGGGAAAGGTTCCGCCGCCGGCGGCGCGGCGTGGAAGCTGCGCGAAAAAACTCAGGGCGGGTTCGATGCACCGCCAGAAACGTCAGTTGTAGAATCTCATTCCGAATAATGGACGTTTTTGAAATTCCATTCCTTATTTTTTCAACTCACATCTGTCAATTTCCAGCACTCACACCATGCCGGATATCAGGCCAGGACGGGATCACAGAAAAATGAAATGGCTCAAGTCGCTCATCGTCGCCGGAACTTTGCAGGTTCTGGCTGTTACCGCAGGCTATGCCGGCGCCAATCTCGACCAGATCAAGCAGGCCGGCGTCATCAAGGTCGGCACGGAGGGCACCTACGCACCCTTTACCTATCATGATGCCGGCGGAGCGCTGGTCGGCTTCGATGTCGAAATCGCCAAGGCGATCGGCGAAAAGCTCGGCGTGAAGGTAGAGTTCCTCGAGGGCAAATGGGACGGGCTGATCGCGGGCCTCGATGCCAACCGCTATGACGCGGTCATCAACGAAGTCGGCATCACCGACGCCCGCAAGGCGAAATACGATTTTTCCGACCCCTACATCGCCTCCAAGGCAGTGCTGATCGTGCGCGGCGACAACACCGATATCAAGAGCTTCGCCGATCTCAAAGGCAAGAAGTCGGCGCAGTCGCTGACTTCGAATTTCGGCAAGCTTGCCGAGGCCAACGGCGCCGAACTGGTCGGCACCGACGGGTTCGACCAGTCGATCCAGCTGCTTCTGACTGGCCGCGCCGACGCAACCATCAATGACAGCCTGTCCTTCCTCGATTTCAAGAAGCACAAGCCGGATGCCAATGTGAAGATCGCGGCCCAGGAAGAGAACGCCGACTATTCCGGCGTCATCGTTCGCAAGGGCGATCCGGAACTGGTTGCCGCGATCAACAAGGCGCTGGCCGACATCAAGGCGGACGGCACCTATCAGAAGATCGCAGACAAGTATTTCGGACAGGACGTTTCGAAGTAATTTACGGCCGGGCCGTTGGCCCGCGCGACATCGCCCGGCGGCGGACCGTTTTGACGGCCCGCCGCCTTTCGCGTGATATACGGCAGTCGCAAGAAGGAGCCCTTTCGTGCCGCACTGGCTGCAACTCATGCTGGAATCGCTGCCTTCGCTGCTGTGGGCCGCGTTGATCTTCACCGTACCGCTGACGCTCCTGTCCTTTGTGCTTGGCTTGAGCGTCGGTCTTGGAACCGCGCTGATCCGGCTCTTCGGGCCAATGCCCCTGGTCGCGGTGGCGCGCTTCTACGTGTGGATATTCCGCGGCACGCCGCTCTTGGTGCAGCTGTTCCTGATCTTCTACGGCCTGCCCTCGGTCGGCATCCTGCTTGACGCGTTTCCCGCAGCGTTGATCGGCTTCACGCTCAATATCGGGGCCTACTCGTCGGAAATCGTTCGCGCGGCGATAGGCGCGGTGCCAAAGGGGCAATGGGAGGCGGCCTATTCGATCGGCATGACCTGGAGCCAGGCGATGCGCCGCACCATCTTGCCGCAGGCTGGGCGCGTGGCGGTGCCGCCGCTCTCCAACACCTTCATCTCGCTGGTCAAGGACACGTCGCTGGCCGCCGCCATCACCGTGCCGGAAATGTTCCAGGCCGCGCAGCGTATCGTCGCCACCACCTATGAGCCGCTGATCCTCTATGTCGAGGCGGCGATCCTCTATCTGGCGATGAGTTCGGTGCTGTCGGCCTTGCAGACGCGGCTGGAGGCACGGCTCAATCGCTATGGCGGGTTCCTGGAGGCGCGCTCGTGATCGACCTTGCCAACATCGAAAAGCGCTTCGGCGACAATCTCGTGCTGAAGGGCGTGACGGTTGCCATTGCCGAAGGCAGCGTCACCGCGCTGGTCGGTCCTTCGGGTGGTGGCAAAAGTACGCTGCTGCGCTGCATCAACCTGCTTGAGATCCCAACTTCGGGCACAGTGCGTATCGGCGATCAGGCGCTGGAGTTCCATCCGGGAGCGAAGGTGGCGGCCCGGGACATTCAGCGGCTGCGGCTGCAGACCGGCATGGTGTTCCAGAACTTCCAACTGTTCCCGCATCGCACCGCGATCGAGAACGTCATGGAAGGGCTGGTGACGGTGCTGAAGTGGCCCCACGCACGGGCGCGCGAACGGGCGCTCGCGCTGCTGGAAAAGGTCGGCATGGCGCACAAGGTCGATGCCTGGCCGGCAACGCTGTCGGGCGGCCAGCAGCAGCGGGTAGCGATCGCCCGGGCGCTGGCGCCGTCGCCAAAGGTGCTTTTGTGCGACGAGCCGACCTCCGCGCTCGACCCGGAACTGGCGCAGGAAGTCGTCGACGTGCTCGGCCGGCTCGCCAGCGAGGGGACGACGATGGTGATGGCCACGCACGATCTGCGGCTTGCTTCAAAGATCGCTCGCGAGGTGGTGTTCCTCGAGGCTGGCATTGTCGTCGAAAAGGGCCCCGCGGCGGTGCTGTTCGGCAATCCGGAGCGCGAACGGACAAGACGGTTCATCGCGACGCTAAAGCAGGAAATGGCGGAGAAGGAGGGTGGGGGAGAAGGCGGCAATTTCTCGTCCTAGGCCTGCGCTGCGCTTGCTCCCTGCCGGGCATTTATCCTCGTGAGCCGCCGTCAGGCACGGTGTTTCTATTTCGATGGACGGGCGTGTCCATGCGCTGCAATAGTGGGGGCCGATGGTTCGCAACGTTGCTCTTGTTCTCGGTGGTGGCGGGGCCGCCGGAAATGCCTGGCTGATCGGCATCATCGCGGGCCTCGCCGACACTGGTGTCGATCTGACCGAGGCCGCCGATCTGGTGATCGGAACCTCGGCAGGCGCCAATGCGGCAGTGCAGGTGCGCAGCGGCATACCGCCGGGCGAGCTGCTGGCCGCGGTGCTGTCCCCGCTGCCGGTTCAACCGGCCGGACCGAGCCGTCAACCGCCGTTGCCGCCGATGGATAGTGTATTCGAGCGGATGCGTTCCATTTCCGCCGCCGCTACCTCGGCAGCCGATCTGCAACGGGCGATGGGCGCATTCGGATTGGAGAGCGATGCCAAATTCGGACCGGAAGTGGCCAAACAGCGGCGCGCGCTGGTCGCCGCCAGATTGCCTCGCCATGAATGGCCGGAAAGGCCGATGATCTTGGTGGCCGTCGACGCGCTTACCGGTGAACTGGCTGCGTTCGACCGCGATTCCGGCGTCGATCTGGTTGACGCGGCCACCGCGAGCACCGCGCTGCCCGGTGCGGGGCCAACGCACAGCATCAATGGCGTCCGCTACATCTCCGGTGGCGTGCGCTCCGCCGATAATGCCGACCTTGCCTCGGGCTATGCGAACGTGATCGTGCTCTCGCCGTTCAGCGGACGGAGCGGGCCGCTACCGGAAGGCCAGTTCGAGGGCCTGCGCAGACCGCCGGGCGCGGACCTTGCAAGCGAGGTCGAAGCCCTGCGCCAGCAGGGCAGCGAGGTGGTGGTGATCACGCCTGACGTCGATTCCCGCGCCGCAATGGGCACCAACCAGATGGATCTGGCGACCCGCATCCCCGCGGCCCGTGCTGGTTTCGCCCAAGGCAAGAAGGAAGCGACCCGCGTAACGTTCCTGTGACGATTCCACGCCCAGGGGCGTGCACCAACTTTCCAAATATTGCCTGCAACAAAAAACCCGGCGCAAGGCCGGGTTTTTCAAAAACTCAAAAGGCGCAAGGCCTCAGGCAGCTTCTTCCTGCTCGGCTTCCTCATTGTCGGCCTTGGCGCCGCGCTTAGGGCCCTTGTTGAGATTGACCTCGATCAAACGCACGGCTTCGGTTTCCGACATGCGGTTGACCGCGGCGATCTCACGGGCCATGCGGTCGAGCGCGGCCTCGTAGAGTTGGCGTTCGGAATAGGACTGCTCCGGCTGGTTGTCGGCGCGGTAGAGGTCGCGAACAACTTCCGAGATCGAGATCAGGTCGCCGGAATTGATCTTGGCATCATATTCCTGCGCGCGACGCGACCACATGGTGCGCTTGACGCGGGCGCGGCCTTGCACGACCTTCAGTGCGCGTTCGACATAATCCTCTTCCGACAGCTTGCGCATGCCGATCGAGGTTGCCTTGGCGACCGGCACCTTGAGGCGCATCTTGTCCTTCTGGAAATCGATGACGAACAGTTCCAGCTTGTGCCCGGCCACTTCCTGCTCGTCGATCGAGACGATCTGGCCGACACCATGCGCCGGATAGACGATGTACTCGCCGGTCTTGAAACCGTGACGTGCAGCGGTGGACTTCTTCTGCGGGGTGATCGTTGCCATTACGCCCTGAACTCCTTGTTGTGGGCCGGCGGCGGTGCCGGCTGAACTCGCGCGATCGGGTTACCGATCATTAGCCGCACAACAGATGAACCCACCGGAAAAGCCGGGACCGGCAAACCGCACGATTGCGATCGCCTGGCCCAGATCGCTCTGGTCCGATATGGGATTTTCACCTTTCAGTGATTTGGGGCGTTAGCGCCATAAATCGACGTTGTGTCACCGGCATGTTTCGCTCATGTAACACAAAAAGTCGGAAGAATCAAGGTTTTGCTGCATAAGCGAAGGCCACAGGTTCACGCCGCCTGTCAAGGCGGTTAATAGGCCGTACCTCTTACGCCGCGTCATGCCGGTTGAAACGGCAGCGCTGTCAGTCGCCTTCTCCGGGTTCAGCCGAGAAATATTTCTCGAACTTGCCGGCCTCGCCATCGAAGGCCTTGGCGTCGGCCGGCGGCTCCTTCTTGGCGGTGATATTAGGCCATTTCTCAGCGTATTCGGTGTTTATCTGCAGCCATTTGTCGAGGCCCGACTCAGTATCGGGCTTGATCGCGTCGGCGGGGCATTCCGGTTCGCAGACACCGCAGTCAATGCACTCGTCGGGATGGATGACGAGCATGTTCTCGCCCTCGTAGAAACAGTCGACCGGACAGACCTCGATGCAGTCCATATATTTGCATTTGATGCAATTGTCGGTCACGACATAGGTCATCGATCTGCTCCGGGACGTCCCGTTTTTGTTGGCTTTTTCCGTCAGGTAACGCCTTTGGCGCCCGCTTGCAAGGGCGGCCATTCCGGCCATGTCCGCATTGCCGGAATGGAATTCCAACGGGTCGGCAATGGCGGCCATCGGTCATGTGCTCGGACCGTTGTGTCGGCGGCGTGGAAGAACATACATGCCTCCGTGCACCGGCGGTCAGTCGTCGCCAAGCAAGCGGTCGGTCTCGCGGCGCTCCTTCTTCGTCGGGCGGCCGCTTCCGGCCTCGCGCAGCCCTGGGATCGCGTCGGGAGGCGCCTCGCCCGTCGGTGCGGCAGGCGGCGACATGTCTTCGTAGAGCGTGCGTGCCTCCACGGCGGGGCCGCGCCGGCTTCCCGCATCGAGCACCTTCCAGATGAAGATGCGCCGCTCCAGCGTGATGGTCAGGACGTCGCCAGGCTTGACCAGGTCGGAGGCCTGCGCTGCTTTGTCGCGATTGATGCGCACCCGGCCGGCCACGACCAGTTTGGCGGCCAGCGAGCGCGATTTCACCGCGCGCGAGAAGAACAGCCATTTGTCGATACGCTGGCGGTCGGTGGCCATCGGGGCGACCATCGGATCCTGTGCGGCTATTTCTTCAGCTGGTCGCGCAAAGCGGCGAGCTTGGCGAAGGGAGAGTCGGGATCGAAGCGCACCGGGCGCTCCTCGCGCGGTTTTGCCTGAAACGAGGGTTTGCCGCCTTGCGGGCCGCCCTTGCCTTCCGGCCTGCCGCCCGGCCGGCCCTCACGGCGGTCAGAACGCTCGCCCTGCGGCTTTCCCTCCCGCCGTTCCCCGCCTTCGCCTTGCGGCCTGGGCTTGAACTTCGAGCGATCGAAACGCGGCTTGCCGGCGCCATCGCGGCGCCCTTCATGGGCGGGCCGGGTGCCGGGCTGGCCGACAGCGGCATCCGCCGGGGCATCGGAGCGCGCCGCCTGGCCGTTGCGCGGCCGGGCGCGGTTCTCGTGGTGACGGTGACGAGGCCGCTGGTCGAAGCGACCCTGCCGCCACAACAGGATCGGCTTAGGCTCTTCGGCTTCCGCGGCGGGCACGCCGGCTTCATCCTGTCCCTGTTGGGGAGCGTCGGCGCTGTCACCCCCCTCGCTTCGCTCCGCGACCTCCCCCGTCGAGGGGGAGGTGAGAGCGTCGGCGCTTTCGGCGGCAGAAGTCTCAGGCACGGCTTCTGCTACAGGCGCAACCTCTTGCGTCGCTTCGGCTGGAACTTCGGGTTGTTCTTCCGCAACAGTTTCGGCCGCTTCCGCAATGGGTTCAGCAGGAATTTCGACGGCGGTCTGGGCAGTCGCAGTTTGCGGATCTTCCGCCGATGTCTCCTCAGGCGTGTCCGTCGCAGCCGCCTCCGCCGCCTTGGCCTGCTCGGCGCGCGCGGCCTCTTCCGCTGCCAGCTTGGCCGCCACGGCTTCCCGGGCGGCATTGTCCTGCGCTTCCAGCCGTGCCTTGACTTCGGCCGCCGGCTTCGGCTCGGCACGGTAGCCAAGACCTTTCAGGATTTCTTCCATGTCATCGGCCGTGGCGCCGAGAATCGACATCATCGGCGGCGTCACCATGAAAGACTGGCCGTCATAGGCGCCATCCGGACGCTGGCCGAGGCCGGGCTTCCAGTTGGTCGCCGGGCGGATCAGGTCGGCCAGCCGTTCCAGAATGTCGATGCGCACGGCGCGGCGGCCGAGATTGCGGTAGCCGGCAAGCTTGTAGAAGGCCTTGTCGAAAGCCGGATCGATGACCACCGAGGTGCGGCCCGATGCCAGCGCATGGACGACGTCGCCGAAGCCGGGCTTGTCCTTGCCGTCGTTTTTCAGCGCCCACAGCAACGTCACCAATCCCGCGGGCGCCGGCTTGATCAGCGCCGGCACGAAGACATGATAGGCGCCGAAGCGCACGCCCAGCCGGCGCAATGCCGCGCGGCCTTCCTGGTCGAGCGACTTCATCTCCTCGGCGATGTCGCGGCGATTGATAAGGCCGAAATTCTCGACCAGCTGGAAGGCGATGCCGCGGCCGATACCCGATATCTGCTCGGCACTCTTCAAATCGACCAGCGGCTTCAGCAGGGATTCGATCTGGAAATTGACGAAGCGCTCGGCACGCGCCGCGACCTTGTCACGCGCTGGGCCGGTCAGCTGTTCATCGGCCAAAAGCACCAGGCGCGGCTTCAGCGCGTCCTCGCCGGCAACAAGCGTGCCGATCGGCGCGCCGATCCAGCGCAGCGTGCCGTCGGAACCCAGCGCGATGTCGCCATTGGCGCAGGCGCCGAAGCGTTCGGCGCGTGCCTCGAACTCCGCCGCCAGCGCCTTCTGGGCGGCCGCGCGCACGGCCTTGGCGTCTTCGCCGCCAGCGCTCTGATCGGCGGTGAAACGGAACCCCTGCAACTCGCCGACATGGTGGCCTTCGACGAGGACGGTTCCGGTTGGGCTTATTTCGGCTTCAGGCATGGTATTTTCTCTAAGGCGCCGCATGAGGACGGAAGTCCTGCGGTCTACGAAGCGTTTCGTCAACCGCTCATGCAGCGCATCCGACAATCTGTCTTCGATTTCGCGCGTCTTTTCCTGCCAGTGTGCCTGATCGGCCAGCCAGCCGGGCCGGTTCGACACGAATGTCCAGGTGCGGATCTGGGCGATGCGATGCGACAGCGTATCGATGTCGCCCTCGGTGGTGTCGGCGCGGCGCACCTGCTCGGCCATGTAATTCTCGTCGACATGGCCATGCCTGGCGAGGTCCATGTAGATCGACGCAATGAGGTCGGCGTGCTGGGCCGGCGCTATCTTGCGGTAGTCGGGGAGCGCGCAGGCCTCCCACAGCAGCACGACGCGCCTTGCGTCGGTGGCGAGCGCCCTGATGTCCTCGTCACGCGACAGGTGCTCAAGCGCCTGCGCATCGACTGCCGGCAGCGCACGGGTCAGGCCCTCCACCGGGGCATTGGTCTCGATCGAGCGCTTCAGCGCGTCGAGGCTGGCGAAATTGAAACGCGCTGTGCGCCACTGCAGAACCTTCACGGGGTCGAAGTCGTGGCTTTCGATCTTCTTGACCAATTCCTCGTCCAGCGGGTCGACCTGGCCGGTGACGCCAAAGGTGCCGTCGCGCAGGTGCCGGCCGGCGCGCCCGGCGATCTGGCCAAGTTCGGCCGCCGTCAGGTTGCGATACTGATAGCCGTCGAACTTGCGGTTCTGGGCGAAGGCGACATGGTCGAGATCGAGGTTAAGGCCCATGCCGATGGCATCGGTGGCGACGAGATAGTCGACGTCGCCCGACTGAAACAGCGCCACCTGGGCGTTGCGGGTGCGGGGCGAGAGCGCGCCAAGCACGACGGCCGCACCGCCCTGCTGGCGGCGGATCAGTTCGGCGATGGCATAAACCTCGTCGGCGGAGAAGGCGACGATCGCTGTGCGCCGGGGCAAGCGGGTCAGCTTCTTCGAACCGGCATAGGCCAGATGTGACAGCCGCGGCCGCGTCACCACCGAGACGCCTTTCAACAGGCGCTGCAAGATGCCGTGCATGGTGGCGGCGCCGAGCAGCAGCGTCTCCTGGCGGCCGCGCAGATGCAGGATGCGGTCGGTGAAGATATGGCCGCGCTCGAGGTCCCCGGCAAGCTGCACCTCGTCGATGGCGACGAAGGCGGCATCGGTCTCGCGCGGCATGGCTTCGACGGTACAGACCGAATATCTGGCGCCTGGCGGCTGGATCTTCTCCTCGCCGGTGATGAGCGCCACCTTGTGGGCACCGACCTTTTCGCAGACGCGGGTATAGACCTCTCGCGCCAAGAGCCTGAGCGGCAGGCCGATGATGCCGCTTTCATGCGCCACCATGCGCTCGATGGCGAGATGGGTCTTGCCTGTGTTGGTCGGCCCAAGCACGGCAGTCACGTCGCGACCCGATAGGATCAGCGGCTCGGTGGGTTTCGGATGGATGTTCATCGGCTCGGAAATAAGGCTTTCTGGCCTCTCATTGTCGGGAGCACGCCTCGGGTGGCGCGTATGACAGGCGACACATAGGGATTTCAGGCGCGAAGCGAAAGCGGAATGTTCCGCTGGCGGCTCGAAGCCGCCTTCGTCAAGCTTCGGTTCGGCTGCTGATTAAGGGTTGGAACGAGTCTGGAACGAATCGGCGACGAATCGCTGACTCGCCCGGATTCATGTTTTGTTCACGGCTAGATGTGGAGTTGTGGCTGATGATTCTCACCACATGCTGAATCACGGAATTGGCCCGTTTCATGCTAGGCGAGAGCCGCCGTTAACTTTCGCTGGCAAAGCCGTGTGGCAGCCCGCCTTGCTTCATCCAAGCTTATGAAATTGTTGAACTTTCTTAATAGAAATTAACAGTTTGACAGGCGATTGCGACTGCTCTCGTTAACATTGCGGCCAAACATGGAACGAAAGGGCGACGAATCGGCGATGTCGGGATTTTCCCTGTTTGTTCACGACAAGATGTAGTGTTGCGCACAGGTTTTCCACCGACAATGCACAGCTTGTCCAGGTAGTTTTGCACAATACCCGCTGCCGCCATTAACCTTTGCGTGCCGGATTGGAACAGCAGACCGACAGCCGTCATCGGACGGCGTCACGGACATCCGAAGCGGATGGCGAACGAGCCCCCTTTCAATCGGCACCGGGAAGCCGGCAGCCCGGCGAGACCTCAGGCGAAGTACTGGCCGCCATTGGCGGTGATGGTCGATCCCGTGATGAAGCCGGCGTCCTCGGAGGCGAGGAAGACGACGCAGCGCGCGATCTCCTCCGGCTCGCCGAGGCGCCCGACCGGGATTTGCGGGATGATGCGTTCGTTGAGCACCTTCTCGTCGATCGCCCGGACCATTTCGGTGGCGATATAGCCTGGGCAGATGATGTTGACGGTGATGCCCGCGCGGGCTCCTTCCTGGGCCAGAGCCTTCGAGAAACCGATGTCGCCGGCCTTGGCCGCGGAGTAGTTGACCTGGCCGGCCTGGCCCTTCTGGCCATTGATGGAGGAGATGGTGATGACGCGGCCGAACTTGCGGTCGCGCATGCCGCTCCACAGCGGATGCGTCATGTTGAAAACGCCGGAGAGATTGGTGTCGATGACCTCCTTCCACTGCTCACGCGTCAGCTTGTGGAACATTGCGTCGCGCGTGATGCCGGCATTGTTGACCAGCACCGCGACCGGGCCCAGATCGGCCTCGACCTGCTTGATGCCGGCGGCGCAGGCGTCGTAGTCGGCGACCGACCATTTGTAGGTCTTGATGCCGGTTGTGGCCGTGAACTTGCTCGCCGCCTCATCATTGCCGGCGTAGTTGGCGGCAACCGAATAGCCGGCTTCCTTCAGCGCCATCGATATTGCCGCGCCGATGCCGCGCGATCCGCCCGTGACGATTGCAACCTTGGTCATGCGCTCCCTCCCTTTGGTTGGGAGAGTGAACAGGGAGTAGCGAATGACGAGTAGGGATCAGATATCCCATTGCGCCGACGCCGTTCTTCCCTATTCGCTACTCCCCATTCACTTCTCTTTTAGAGCGCTTCGACACACATGGCGACGCCCATGCCGCCGCCGATGCACAGGGTGGAGAGACCCTTCTTGGCACCTCTTCGGCGCATCTCGTGGACCAGCGTGTTGAAAATGCGCGCGCCAGAGGCGCCGATCGGATGACCGATGGCGATGGCGCCGCCATTGACGTTGACGATCGAGGGATCCCAGCCCATGTCCTTGTTGACCGCGCAGGCCTGCGCGGCGAAAGCCTCGTTGGCCTCGATCAGGTCGAGATCGCCGACCGACCAGCCGGCCTTTTCCAGCGCTTTTCGCGAGGCGGGAATCGGACCGGTGCCCATGATCGCCGGGTCAACGCCCGCGGTCGCCCAGGAGACGATGCGCGCCAGCGGGGTGATGCCCCGCCTGGCAGCTTCCGCTTCGCTCATCAAAAGCGCGCCGGCGGCGCCGTCGTTGATGCCGGAGGCATTGGCGGCGGTCACAGTGCCGTCCTTGTCGAAGGCCGGCTTCAGTTTGGTCATGGCATCCAGCGTCGCGCCATGGCGGATGTATTCGTCCTGGTCGACAATTGTATCGCCCTTCTTGCCCTTGATGGTGAAGGCGACGATCTCGTCCTTGAACCGGCCGGCCTTCTGCGCGGCCTCGGCCTTGTTCTGCGAGGCCAGCGCGAACTGGTCCTGGTCCTCGCGGGTGATCTGGAACTGGCGGGCGACGTTCTCGGCCGTGTTGCCCATGTGATAGCCATTAAAGGCATCCCACAGTCCATCCTTGATCATGGTGTCGATCATCTTGTAGTCGCCCATCTTGACGCCAGCGCGCAGATGCTGGGCGTGCGGCGACATCGACATCGATTCCTGGCCGCCGGCGACAACCACCTTGGCATCGCCGGTGGCGATCTGCTGCATGCCGAGCGCGATGGCGCGCAGGCCCGAGCCGCACACCTGGTTGAGGCCCCAGGCGGTGGTCTCCCTGGGCAGCCCGGCGAGGATCGAAGCCTGGCGGGCGGGGTTCTGCCCTTGGGCCGCGGTCAGCACCTGGCCAAGAATGACCTCGTCGACTTCGGCCGCCTCGACGCCGGCGCGCGACAACAATTCCCTTACGACGACGGCGCCAAGCTCGTGAGCCGGGGTGGCGGCGAAAGCGCCGTTGAAGGAACCGACCGGTGTGCGCGCCGCGCTGGCGACGACGATGGCATTGGAAGCGGGCATTCTGTTCTCCAAACTTCAAGCTGATGTTCTGTCATTGAAGACTTTTCTTGCCCTTTCCCAACCCCGAGTCAAACCGGAAATCGGCAGGGCACCCATGCGTCGCAAGCAAGCTGCGCATGGCCGCGACATCAAGCTGTCCGCTGCTGCGCAGCATATTTCACCGGCCATGCAGCGATAATTAATCCCGCACTGCACAAACTGCTTGGAATTGTGACGCTTTTGCGCATATCCTTTGAACGGGCGCAATCGTTACCGGCGGCTTACTCAGGCGCGCCGGTGTCCGGGGAGGATGCAGATGGCTGCGAAAGACGATCCGATCGTCATCAAGAAATATGCCAATCGCCGGCTCTACAACACCGGCACCAGCACCTATGTGACGCTCGAGGACCTGGCCGAAATGGTCAAGAAGGGCGAAGAGTTCACGGTGCAGGACGCCAAGACCGGCGACGACATCACGCATCCGGTTCTGACCCAGATCATCTTCGAATTGGAGAACAAGGACGGGCAGAACATGCTGCCGATCCCGTTCCTGCGCCAGTTGATCGCCTTCTACGGCGACCAGATGCAGATGATCGTGCCGAGCTTCCTCGAACAGTCGATGATCGCCTTCTCCAAGGAACAGGAGCGCTTCCGCGAGCAGATGAAGGGCGCCATCGGCAAGTCACCACTCGACATGATGAAGATGGCCACGCCGATCAAGGCGCTGGAGGAGCAGACGCGCCGCAACATGGAAATGTTCCAGAATGCCATGCGGCTGTTCACGCCTTTCCCGCCGGCAGGCTCGGCACCTGCGGCGACCCCCGCCGAACCGGCCAGGAAGGAAACGCCGGAAAAACCCGACGATCTGCAGCAGTTGAAGGACCAGATCGCGGCCATGCAGCGCAAGCTCGACACCATGTCGTGAGCGCGCAGCGCTTTTCTTCCGATCCTACGGCAATAATCCCTCATAGCGACCGCGCGGCCTGATGCTGCCGCCGCTCATTGCCTGTTCGACCATGTGGGCGGCCCAGCCAACGCTGCGCCCAAGCGCGAACAGCTGGAACGGCGCATCGCGCGGCAGGTCGAGGCTGCGCGTCAGAACGGCCAGGGCAAAGTCGACGTTCGGGCGGGCGCCGGTCGCGGCAATGGCGGCGATTTTCAGCGATCGCAATGTTCTGTCGGTGTTGTCGATGGCCGTCAAAAGCGCCGTGGCGCGGGGATCGCCTTCGGGATAGAGCGGATGGCCGAACGCTGGCAAAGGCCTGTCATGGCCGAGCCAGCGCCGGATCGCCGCATCGGCGCCGTGCCGCGCCGCATCGTCCGCGAGTTGCATCACCGCCTCGCCGGCGCCACCGTGCCGCGGACCGGAAAGTGTCGCCAGACCCGCGAGCAGGCAGGCGGCGGGCGAGGCTCCGGTCGAGGCCGCGACGCGCGCCGCGAAGGTCGATGCGTTGAGTTCGTGATCGGCAAGCAGCACAAGGGCGCGCCGGATAGCCTGCGCCCCGCCTTCATCCACCGACCAGCCTCGCGCCAACCGCATGTGCACCGGATCTGATCCCGCCGAGGCGCCAAGAGCGCCGGCCAGCACGCCGATCGCGCGCGCGGCGTCGGCGCACAGCGAGGCGGCGCCGCGCCCTAGTGAAGGCCGCGCCTGGCCGGCGAGCATGGCAAGTTGCATGAAGGCTGGGGCTCGGCCGAGTTGTTGGGATTGATCCGAGGCCGGAGCCTCGAAACTCACCGGCTCAGGCAGGGTCCACAGCACGGCGGCGGTCTCTTCGAGCGTGGCATGTTCGGACAGCGCAACGGCGTCGCGGCCCCGATAGACAAGGTGGCCGTGCGAAACGGTCGAGATCGAGGTGACGAGCGAGGGTTCGCCCCAGGCGATGGCGCTTTCGGCGATGGCCGATGGGCTGCGTCCGCGCTCTCTTCGCATCATCAGGGCCGCGATATCGTCGGCGCGATATTGGCTGCGGCGTGGATCGGCAATGTCCCGGCGCATGCCGATGCGCCCGCGACTGACATAGGCGTAGAGCGTCTGCGGCCGCACCTTGAGCCGTTCCAGTGCCTCGTCCCGCGACAGCCATTCGGACATGTCGGTCCCATATTGATTATGTTGATCAAGATTGATGCGCGTGTTGCCCATCCTTATCCTTAGTGTCGGAAAAGCTCAAGGAGACAAAGCCATGGCGAACGGGCTCGATGATGTGGTGGCGGCGGAAACGGTGCTGTCCGACGTGGATGGGCTGGGCGGCCGCTTGACGATCCGGGGGTACTCCCTGCCGGAACTGGCCGGGCGATGGAACTATCCGCAGGTCGTTCGCCTGCTTCTCGACGGCTTCTTCTACGACCTTCCCGGAGACGCGGAACTGGCCGCGAGACTGGGCCAGGCGCGCGTCGAGGTGTTCGACCGGCTCTTGTCTTGCCTGCCCCTGCTGGCGCCGCTCGACGTCTATAGCGCCATGCGCGCCGGCATGGCGCTGCTGCCGGACGGCGAGACGCTGACGGACGCGCTTCGGCTGATCGCGGCGCCCGCCGTGCTGACGCCGGCGCTCTTGCGCCTGCGGCGCGGCGAGCAGCCGGTCGCGCCGGATGGGAAGGCCGATCATGCCGCCGATATGCTGAGGATGCTCGACGGTTCCGTGCCGACGCCGGTTCTGGCAAAGGCACTCGACACTTACCTCGTGACCGTCTGCGACCACGGCCTCAATGCCTCGACCTTCGCCACGCGCATCGTCGCTTCGACGCAGGCCGGGCTGACATCGTCGGTGCTGGCTGGCCTCGGGGCGCTCAAGGGCCCACTGCATGGCGGCGCGCCCGGCCCTGTCATCGAGATGCTCGACGCCATCCAGGCGCATGGCGACGCCGCCGGCTGGCTGCGCGGCGAGATCGCGCGTGGTGAACGCATCATGGGCTTCGGCCACCGCATCTACCGCGTGCGCGATCCGCGCGCCGATGTGCTGAAGGCGGTGGTGCGGCAGCTCGGCGGCGAGGGCGAGACCGGTCGCCGGCTGGCCTTCGCCGAGACAGTCGAACAGACGGCGCTCGATGTGCTTCGGATTGCCAAGCCGCAGCGCTCGCTGCAGACCAATGTCGAGTTCTACACCGCGCTGGTGCTGGAAGCGGCGGGTTTTCCCAGCCAAGCCTTCAGCAATGTCTTCGCGGCCGGGCGCGTCGCCGGTTGGGTCGCGCATGCGCGCGAGCAGCAGACGACGGGACGGCTGATCCGGCCGCTGTCGCGCTATGTCGGACCGATGCCGGACCTCGTCGCCTGAGCATCAAACCTGTTTGGAAGATACACCGCGCCCTCCGCCACAAGGCGGAGGGTGTTTCCGCATGATCGAAATTTCATGCGATCACGCGACCGTGCTCGTGTTCTTGCCTTGGTGTGTCCTTATATGCTGCACTGCAACATAGGTCTGCCGTGACGGTGACGCCCCGATTCCCGGGCGCGCGCAATAAGTCAGGCACCGGATCGACAGGAACGCCATGACGAAGAACGGCGAGGCGGAGGAAAAGAAGAAGATCAACATCGCGCTTCAGGGCGGCGGTTCCCACGGGGCTTTTTCCTGGGGCGTGCTCGACCGGCTTCTGGAGGATGGCCGGCTGGAGATCGCAGCGGTGTCCGGCACAAGCGCGGGCGCGATGAACGCGGTGGCGCTGGCCGACGGCTTCGTTCGCGGCGGCGTCGAAGGCGCGCGCAAGAAGCTCGACGACTTCTGGCATGCGGTGGCGGCGAAGGGCCGGTTCAGCCCGGTGCAGCGCATGCCGTGGGACGTCGCCTGGGGCAATTGGTCGATCGAGAACACGCCGGGTTATGTCTTCTTCGACACCATGTCGCGCGTGTTCTCGCCCTATGTCGCCAACCCGCTCGGCCTCAATCCGCTGCGCGACGTGGTCGCGCAGGGGATCGATTTCGACAATGTACGCGCCTGCAAGTCGATGGAACTGTTCATCTCGGCCACCAATGTCGAGACAGGGCAGTTGCGGGTGTTTTCCGATGGCGAGATCGACCTCGACACAGTGATGGCCTCGGCCTGCCTGCCGCAACTGTTCCGCGCCGTCGAGATCAAGGGCGTGCCCTATTGGGATGGCGGTTATGGCGGCAATCCGGCGCTCTATCCGTTCTTCAAGACGGCTGCCACCGAGGACGTGCTTTTGGTGCAGATCAATCCGGTCGTGCGCGAGGGAACGCCCAAAAGCGCCAATGAGATCCAGAACCGCATCGACGAGATCACCTTCAACGCCGGGCTGCTGCGCGAATTCCGTTCGATCGCCTTCGTCAAGGAACTGATCGCCGCCGGCCGCCTGCCGCGGGGCGAGTACCGGGACATCCGCATGCACCGCATCGACGCCGATGAGGCCTTCAAGGACCTGTCGGCATCATCGAAGGTCAATGCCGAATGGGCATTCCTGGCCTATCTGCGCGATCTTGGCCGCACCGCCGCCAGCGACTGGCTGGAGGAGAACTACGATGCCGTCGGCAAGCGGCCGACGCTCGACCTCTCCGGCGAGCTCGACGACGGCTTCAAGCCGGTGCGGGGTCCGGCACCTGGCCGACGGGTGAAGGAATTCCTGGCCGCGCGCAAGAACCCCGAAGCGGAGCGTCGCCGGGCCTGAACCCGCATCCGTCACACGGGCGTGATCTGCCGCGCGGTGCCAGCAAGTTCCTTCCGGCGCCAGCAACAACCATCGCGTGTGAGGCGCGCATCATCATGCTGACGCCTGCTGCCAGTGTCGTGCGGGCGCCGCTGTTGGGCGCCATCCCTCGACCGTATCCGGAACGGTGACTGGCGGGCGAGGAATACTGCCACGAACAGCACCAGCAGGCGTTTTGTTCGAGGCTATATCATGTCTCAAGCCTAGACGGCGGAACGCGATGGAGCAGACGCATCGAGGCGACCCGTCCTCGCTCCTGGAGCATCCGGCTTGACCAGGGAACGACGATCTGGATCAGAGTTGAACGGTCCGTTCTTCAAGCAATTCCAGTGTGTTGCGTGAAATGTCGCACGCCGGGATGGTCCGTCAGGCCGAGGTTATCATCGTGCTCGAAACCCGCGTGGGGTTGAAAATCGCCTCGCGCCGGCGTCGTGCCTCCGAGAGCAGACGCAGGCCCGGCGGCACCGGGCCTTCAACGGCCGATCATCGGTCGCCAACGAGCCCCGCTAAAGCCGCACCCTAGTTGGGCAAAAAAATGCTTCGCGACGGCTATACTCTGTCCAGCTTCGCAATGCTGCTGCAACTTTCCGACTATATTGCGTTGCAAACTTGATGTAGAAGCGCGCTTCGCCGATCACGGCAATTTGAACACGGCCTGGCGCGCACCCATATCGGCGACGCGCTCCTCGAGGAGGACGCAGTCCCGGCCAAACCCCGCAGTGGAAAAAACGACGATGCCGAAAATCAGGTTTCACAAGCTTGCTGCCATTGTTGTGCTCATCGGTTTCGCCGCCTGGATGGCGACGGGCGAGTTTTCATCCGTTGGCAGTGCCGCCGCCGACGCCCAGAGGGCGGCAGAGGCCGAAAAGGCCAAGACGCCGGAGGCCGGCAAGCCGAACACGGCGCAAGCCGAGCCGAAAGCCGCGCCGCGCACCGTCGCGGTGGTGACGCCGCCGCGCAAGACCTATGCGCGCGCTATCCGCATTTCGGGGTTGACCGAGGCCGACAAGCGGGCGGTGCTAGCAACGCGCGTCGCCGGTGTCATCGACAAACTGCCGGTCAGCCAAGGCCAGCACGTCAAGACGGGCGATCTGGTTCTGATGCTGGCGGCCGAAGAGAAAATCTCGAATGTCGACAACGCCAAGCAGTTGCTGGCGCAACGCAAGGCCGAGCTCGACGCCGCCGAACGGCTGGCCAAGACCGGCAATCTGCCGAAGCTGCAGCTCGACACGGCGCGCTCGAATTTGACCTCGGCGCAATCGATGCTGGAGACCGCGCAGGCTGAGCTCGACCGCAACGAGGTCAAGGCGCCGTTCGACGGCGTCATCGACAGGGTGCCGGTGGAACTCGGCAGCTCGGTCATGCAAGGCGGCGAGGTGGCGACCATCCTCAAGCTCGATCCGGTGATCGCCCGCGGCGAAATCAGCGAACGCGACCTGCGCTATATCAAGATCGGCGAAGAGGCCAATGTGCGCCTGGTCAACGACCAGAAGGTCACCGGCACCGTGCGGTATATCAGCCGCGACGCCTCCTCCCAGACCCGCACCTTCCGTGTCGAAGTGGCGATCCCAAATGCGGATGGCAGCATCCCCGCCGGCATGACGGCCGAGATCACGCTCAGCGCCGAGCCGACCGACGCGGTTCTGCTGCCGCGTTCGGTGGTGACGCTGGGTGACAAGGGTGATCTCGGCATCCGCGCCGTCGGCAGCGACGACAAGGTGGCCTTCTACCCGATCGACCTGGTGGACGACACGCCGAACGGTCTCGTGCTCGGCGGAATTCCGAAAGATGCGCGCATCATTGTCGCCGGCCAGGAACTGGTGAAGGAAGGCGATATCGTCAAGCCCGTCGAGGCCGACCAGGCGACCATCAACAAGCTGATCGGCGAAGCCACCGCCGGTACGCAGTAGCGCAAAGCCCGGCGTCGGGATCTCCGGCGCCTCCCGCCAGTTCGCCGCTTCCGAAGAAACAGCAGGCATCAAGTCATGGATATCGTCAGACTCGCAATCCACAACGCCCGCCTCACAATATCCGCCCTGCTGTTCCTGCTGGCGGCGGGCTGGGTCGCCTATCAGTCGACGCCCAAGGAAGCGGAACCCGACGTTCCGATCCCGATGATGTATATCAGCCTGATCTACCAGGGCATTTCGCCGGAGGATTCGGAACGCCTTCTCCTGCGGCCGATGGAAAGCAAGCTGAAGAGCCTGAAGGGCCTCAAGGAGATGCGCTCGGCCGCCTTCCAGGGCGGCGGCTACGTGCTTGTCGAGTTCCAGCCGCAGACCAATCTGGCCACGGCGCTCCAGGACACGCGCAGCAAGGTGCAGGATGCCAAGGCCGACCTGCCGCAGGCGGCCGAGGAGCCGACGGTCAACGAGGTCAACGTTTCCGAGTTTCCGGTCCTCGTCGTCACTCTGTCGGGCGACGTGCCGGAGCGCGTGCTGACGGCGGCTGCGCGCGAACTGCGCGACCGTATCGAAGAGGTACCGGGCGTGCTGGAAGGCTCGCTGCAGGGCGCGCGCGACGATCTGGTCGAAGTGGTCATCGATCCGGTGAAGCTGTCCTCCTACGGGCTGCAGCTCGACCAGCTGATGCAAGGCGTCGGCGCCTCCAACAGCCTGGTCGCCGCCGGCAATCTCGAAGGCTCGGAAGGCAAATACGCGGTCAAGGTGCCGTCGCTGATCGAGACGCCCGAGGACGTGGCCAACCTGCCGGTCGTCGCCACACCCAACGCCGTGGTGCAGGCCAAGGACATCGCCACCATACGCTCGACCTTCAAGGACGCCGAGACGGTCACTCGCCTCGACGGCAAGCCGGCCATCGCCATCGAGGTGAAGAAGCGCATCGGCGCCAACCTGATCGACACGCTGAACCATGTCAGGGAGGTGTCCGACACCTTCATCAAGACGATGCCCGAAGGCATGCATGTCACCTACACGCAGGACAAGTCGGTCTTCGTCAACCAGCTCTTGGGTGACCTACAGAACCACGTCATGATCGCCGTGATCCTGGTGTTCATCGTCATTCTCTACGCGCTGTCGGGCCGCGCCTCGCTGCTCATCGGGCTGGCCATACCATCGTCCTTCCTGATCGGCATATTGCTGCTTGCCATGATGGGCTACACGATCAACATGATCGTGCTGTTCAGCCTCATCCTGGCTGTCGGCATGCTGGTCGACGACGCCATCATCGTCACCGAGTTCGCCGAGCGGCGCATGAGCGAAGGCATGCCGAAGGCGGATGCCTTCGCGCTCGCCGCCAAGCGCATGGCCGGCCCGGTCATCGCGGCGACGATGACGCGCATCGCCGCGTTCTCGCCGCTGCTGTTCTGGCCCGGCATCATCGGCGACTTCATGAAATACATGCCGATCACGCTGATCGTCACGCTGTCGGCCTCGATGCTCTATGCGCTGGTGTTCGCGCCGACGCTGGGCGCGATCTTCGCCAAGGCGCCGAAGCATCACGAGGACGACAACCGCGACGGCTGGTACATGGCCATCGTCAAGCAGGCGGTGCGCTTCCCGATCACCGTCCTGGTGCTCACCGTGGCGCTGCTGTTCGGCGTCGGCTACGCCTATTCGAAATACGGCGCCGGCGTCGAGTTCTTCCCCAGCGTCGAGCCGGACTACGGCCTGCTCTACGTGCATGCGCGCGGCAATCTTTCGCTGGCCGAGATGGATGCCGCCACCAGGACGGCGGAGAACAGGCTGCTCGGCTGGCCGGGCGTGAAATCGGTCTATACACGCGCCGGCAAGACTCAGGGCGGCGGCCAGGACATTCCCGAGGACGTCGTCGGCGTGATCCAGTACGAATTCGTCGACTGGCGCGAGCGCAAGTCCGCCAACCAGATCCTCAGCGACCTGCGCGGCGTCATGGCCGGCATTCCCGGCGTCGATGTCGAGGTGCGCGTGCCGGAGGCCGGCCCGCCGACCGGCAAGCCGATCCAGATCAGGCTTTCGGCCGCCGATCCCAAGGGGCTCGACGACAAGGCGCGCGCGGTGGCGGCGCGGATCGCCAAGGTGCCCAACGTCATCGACATTTCGGACGGCCTGCCGCCGCCCGGCGTCGACTGGGCGCTCGAGGTCGACCGCGCCAAGGCCGCCCAATACGGCATCAGCCCGACCTCGGTCGGCACCGTGGTGCAGCTGGTGACCAACGGCTTGAAGCTGTCGGAATACCGGCCGGCGGGCGCCGACGATGCCGTCGACATCCGCCTGCGCCTTCCGGAAGACCGGCGCACGCTGTCGACGCTCGACGAACTCAGGGTGCAGACGTCGCAAGGATCGGTGCCGATCTCGAATTTCGTCGTGCGCAAGCCCGAGCCGACGGTCGGCATCCTCAACCGCATCGACGGCGCGCGCACCGTGGTGGTGCAGGCCAATGTCGCCGCCGGCGCGCAGGTCGCCGCCGTACAGGAGCAGGTGACCAAGGCGGTCTCGGACATGGACCTCGGCAGCGGCATACGCTGGAAGCTCGCCGGCTCCAACGAGGACAGCGCGGAAGCGAGCGCCTTCCTCAGCAAGGCCTTCGGCGCGGCGATCTTCCTGATCTTCCTGGTGCTGCTGGCGCAGTTCAACAAGTTCACCAGCGTCTGGCTGGTGCTGTCCTGCGTGGTCATGGCAACGATCGGCGTGTTCCTGGGCCTGCTTCTGACAGGCGAGGCGTTCGGCATCGTCATGTCGGGCATCGGCGTCATCGCGCTGGCCGGCGTGGTGGTCAACAACAACATCGTGCTGATCGACACCTATGACCGGCTGCGCGAGGAGGGTTGGGACAAGATGGAAGCTGTGCTGCAGACCTGCCGCGAGCGTGCTCGCCCTGTGGTGCTGACGGCGGTTTCGGCTATCCTCGGCGTGCTGCCGATCGCCTTCGGCCTCGGTCTCGAGATCTTCCATCATGAGACGACGATCAACGCGCCTTCGACGCAGTGGTGGATTTCGCTGTCGTCGGCGATCGTGTTCGGCCTGTCCTTCGCCACCGTGCTGACGCTGGTGGTGACGCCGTCGATGCTGATGGTGTTCACCCGCGCCAAGGTCAAGCCCGGCGCGCGGCGAGGGTGGTTCAGCCGGCTGTTGCGACGCGGCAAGCGAGAGATCTCGCCGCAGGAGCCAGCGGCCGATGGCGACGCCGAGCCGGCAGTCGCCTTCCCGAAGGCCGCCGAATAGAGCGGTTTCGCAAGGCAGGTCAAAAGGCCGCCCGGGAACTACCGGGCGGCCTTTTGCATTGTTCCCTCGGATTCAACCAGACGGCGAGGGCTCTAAAATGACGATCAGCACGATTCTCATCATCATCCTGATCCTGATCCTGATCGGCGCGGTGCCGGCATGGCCGCATTCGCGCTCCTGGGGCTACGGGCCGTCGGGCATCGTCGGCGTCGTCCTCGTCGTGGTGCTTATCCTGCTTCTGATGGGCCGGATCTGACTGGCAACGATTTGCGGCCGAGCCCGCCGTTCCCGTCTTTTCGGCACGCTCGGCAATCACGCTGCTTGGTGCCAGGCCGGCGCGACGGCGACGCCGATATCCTGCAAGGCTTCGTGCACCGCCTGGTCCAGAGGGGTGTGCGGGATTTCACCGATGATCTCGTTCAGTCGCGCCGAGGCCAGCCGGTGCGCCTCGAAACGCAGATAGGACATCGAGACGATCTCGCGCCACATCGCCACGAACGGGCTGCCGGCGCGCAGCACCCACCAGGGCATGAAGCTTAGTTTAAGCTTGCGTCCGAGCGCCTTTTCGGCGGCCGTCTTGATCTCGATGTCGGTGACGGCATGGCCCGGAAAATTCAGCGCCTCGTAAGAGCCGAGCTTGTCGAGATTGCGCGCCAGTGCGACGAAACCGACAGCGAAATCCGGCAGATAGGCCCATTCATGCACCAGATCGGCCGGGCCGGGCGCAGTGTAGATGCCCTTGCTCATCTTGGCGGCGACGACGAGGTCGAACCAGGAGCCGTTGCCGGTGCCGCCGAAGAAATCGCCGGCGCGCAGAATGATCGTGCGCACCCGACCCGCCTCAGCTTCACGGCGGAACAGCTCCTCCATGGCGCAGCGGATCCGCCCTTTCTCGGTCGTCGGATGGAACGGCGTGTCTTCCGTGATCACCGCCGGCATCGGCGAGCCATAATTGTAGACGGTGCCGGGGAAGAGATGCAGCGTGCCGTTGGCTCGGCAGGCGGTCATGACATTCTCGGCCATCGGCAGGCACTTGCCCCAGTCGGTGTAGATCGGGTTCAGGCCGTTGAAAATGATGTCGACGCCCTGCGTCGCGCGGATCAGAGACTCGCGGTCCAGCGCATCGCCGGCGACGGCCGTCGCGCCTGCAAGCTCAGCCGGCACCTTGCCGGTGCGGGTGATGGCGCGGACATCATAGCCCACGTCGATGAAGGCCTTGGCGACCACGCGGCCGAGCCGGCCATTGGCGCCGAGGATTGCAATCTTGGTCATTCTTCGTCTCCTGTTTGCTGTGAAGCGACGGGACAAGCCCACCGGCTTGGGGATATCTCGGCGTCTGTTCAGCGGTTGCCGAAGAGGTCGCGGTTGCTGCCCTGGACGACCGGCTTCCGGATGGTCGCATTCGACTTCTCGATCGATGTGGTGATCGTCTTGTCTTTGCTGGCGACAGGCGTCTGGCTGGCATTGTTCGAGCCGAACTTGTCGCTGCTTGCGAAAGCGGCGCCGGCGGCGATGAGGAGGGCAGCGGCGGTGAGTGCGATCCTGGTCATTTGAGTTACTCCTGATTGGTTTGGTGCGTATCGATGTTTGCAGGCCGAATATGATTGCCTCACCAATGAATTGAAATTGACCATGCGTGCAGTTCTGATAGTCAGTTTTGAATGACGGATATCGACTGGAGCCTGATCAAAAGCTTCGTCACGGTCGCTGAGACCGGCAGCCTGTCGGCCGCGGCGAGAAAGCTGTCGGCAAGTCAGCCGACGCTTGGCCGCCACATCTCGGAACTAGAACAGGCGCTCGGCGTCATCCTTTTCCGGCGCGGGCGAAGCGGCTACGCGCTGACGGAAGCCGGGGCCACTCTGTTAGAGCGCGGCAAGGCGGTGAGCGAGCAGGCGAGCGCTTTTTCACGGCTGGCGCTGGGTTCGGTCGAAGCGATCGAAGGGACGGTGCGCATCGCCGCCAGCGAGGTGGTGGCGGCCTATGTGCTGCCCGACATGATGGCGCGGCTCGGCATCGAGGAGCCCGGCATCGAGGTCGAGATCGTCGCTTCCAACCAGGTCGAGAACCTGCTGCGCCGGGATGCCGACATCGCCATCCGCATGGTCAAGCCGACACAGAACGAGTTGGTGGCGCGCAAGGTCTGCGATATCGCGCTCTGCGCCTGTGCTTCCCTAGCCTATCTCGACCGGTGCGGCCGCCCGCGCGAGCCGGCCGACCTGCTCGACCACGCGCTGATCGGCTTCGACCGGAGCGACGAGATGATCCGAGGCTTTACGCATTTCGGCATATCGGTCACGCGGAACAGTTTTCGCTTCCGGGCCGACAACCAGATCGTGCTTTGGGAGGCGGTGCGGGCGGGAATCGGCATCGGCCTCGGCCAGGAGCCGCTGGCCAAGCGGGACCCCCTGGTGGAGGATGTGCTGCCGGGCCTGCCGCTGCCCAAGCTGCCGGTGTGGCTGGCCATGCATCGCGACGTGCGCACCAGCGTGCGCATCCGACGCGTGGCGGATTTCCTTCACGAGGAACTGAAACGCTATTCGGCCGGCGCCGCGTCGGGAGCGAATTCGGCGCGATGAGCCAATCCGGCCATCAGCAGGACGACGATCAGCAGACCCGACATGGCGATGAAGATCGGGCCGAAGCTGGAATGCTCGGCGACGAAGCCGATCGCCGAGGGCGCCACGAGGATGCCGGAATAGCCCATGGTGGTGACGACGCTCATGCCGGTGCCCGATGACATGCCTTCCTGGTTGCCGCCGGCCGAAAAGATGATCGGCACCATATTGGCGATGCCGAAGCCGCACAGAGCGAAGGCGGAGATGGCAAGCCAGGGTGAGGGCGACAGGCCTGCGATCAGCATGCCGGCGGCAGCGATGATCGCCGAACCGCGCAACGTCGTCACGGCCCCGAAACGATTGCGCACGCCGTCGCCGAAGAAACGCATGATCGCCATGACACCGGAAAAGGCGGCGTAGGCGAGACCGGCAATGGCGAGATCGGCGCCGAGTTCCTGCCTGAGATAAAGCGCTGCCCAGTCGAGTACGGCGCCTTCGGAGACCATCGTCAGCAGCGCCATCAGGCCGACGAAGTAGACCAGCGGGTTTCCCGGCAAGGTGAATTTATGATGCTCCGCAGCCTGCGGCCTGCCCTCGGCGACGATATAGGGCACCGCCGCCGCGATCGCCGCTAAGGCAAGCGCCGTCACCACCGCGGCGTGGGCGAGGTGGCCGTAATTCTGGATGGCAAAGCCGCCAAGGGCACCGCCGGCGAAACCGCCGAGGCTCCAGAAGCCATGCGAGGAGGACATGATCGCGCGCGACAGCCGCCGCTCGACCACCACCGCATTGGCGTTCATGGCGACATCCATGCCGCCGATGGAGCCGCCAAAGATGAACATGGCGACGGCAGCCAGCGGCACGTTGGGCGCCAGCGCCACGACCAGCAGACCGAGGCTGCCGCAGAGGCCAAACCAGCGCAGCACGGTGCGCGAGCCGTGTTTCGAAATCAGGTGACCGCACCAGGTCATGGCGGTGACGGCGCCGGCGCCGAACAGCAGGATCAAAAGCCCCAGAGTGAACTTGGAAATGTCCAGGCGGGTCAGGAACACCGGGATCTGCGGCGCCCAGCTGCCGGTCAGGAAGCCGTTGACGAGGAAGATGGCCGCCACGGCCCAGCGGCCGCGAATGGCGGTCTGCATTGCATTCGACGCGTTCATAGGCGAATCCGGTCAGAAAGTGGCTTTGCGCGGCAAATTAGATCGATTCAATTTTCAGTCAAGCGCTGCGCTCGGGAAGCATTTGGGCCAAACGAACGCCTAGGGTAATCGAGGACGTGAGAGACCACCTAGTGGTCTCTGGGTCGCCTGGCCTCGAATTCGGCCTTCTTGGCGTCGGAGGCTTCGGTCTGGTGCAGCGCCTGCCATTGCGCGTAAGGCATGCCGTAGACGATCTCGCGCGACTGGTCCTTGCTGAGATCGACGCCTTCGGCTTCCGCGGCCTCGCGATACCAGTTCGACAGGCAGTTGCGGCAGAAGCCGGCGAGATTCATCAAATCGATGTTCTGCACGTCGCCGCGCTCACGCAAATGCGCCACCAGCCTGCGAAAGGCGGCGGCCTCGAAGTCACGTTTCTGTTCGTCGCTGAGTTCGGTCATCGAAACCTCCTCATAACGGCCCGGTGCGTGAGCCGAACATCTTCACTTGGTGTATATCGGGACGGCGATCGATCGCGTCAACGATCGGCGCCAGACGCTCAGCCCACGAAAGCGCATCCCCGTCGGTCGCGATCAGGTCCTGGCGGATTTCGATCAGCGCGTGGGCATAGCCGTTGACGATGGCGTGCCTGAACATGGTGTCGCCCCGCAGCGCGCCGTCATAGGGCTCGTTGTCGCCGACAACGAGGTTTTTGTCAGCGGCCAACATGTCGATCAGCGGCCGCGCCACGCGGTCGTCGCGGTCCCACAGTACGCCGACATGCCACGGCCGCTGCCTGCCCTGCATGACCGGCGTGAAGGAATGCACGGAGAAGATGAAGGGTGCCTTGCCGGAAGCCTGCGCGACCGAGGCGATCATGGCGCCGACGGCGTCGTGATAGGGCCGGTAGAAGCGGTCAAGCCGCCTTTCGCGCTCCTCCGGGGCGAGTGGATAGTTTCCCGTCACGACGGTGCCGTCATAGAGCTGACGGATCAGCGTTGGATCATCCTCACCACGATTGGGATCGATCAGCAGCCGCGAAAAATTGGCGAGCACCGCTGGCACATCGAGCAAGGCAGCGAGTTCGCGCGTCACCGCCTCGACGCCGATGTCATAGGCGATGTGACGGTCGAATGCGGCCGCCGGCAGGCCAAGGCTGCCATAGTCTTCAGGCAGGTCGCGGCGGGCATGGTCGGCCAACAGCACCACGCCCCGCTTGCGGTCGCCCTCGACGACATCGAAAGGCGCGAAAACTGTGGATCGGGTCATTGGCGGGAAATGGTCTGTTCGCTGGCTTCCGGGGAGGATGCTATCGTCTTTCCACGAAGACGACGCGGGCGCAATGCCGTTGTTTGGCCAAGGTTTCCGCTGAAATCTGGCAAGGGGCGACGGATCGCGCGCCGGGAGCCTTCTTAAATCGATTGGAATTGGACAAAACGGCGCGTTGACATGCGCCCGGACTTTTCCGAAAAGGGGCGCAGAGAGATGCTGATGTGGTTCTTGAGGGGTTTCAGGATGAGTTCCGCCGGCGGGCGGCGCGTGCGCTTCGCCTTCGCCATGCCGCTCCTGACGCTCGCCGTGGGTTTGTCCGCGATGGTTGCGGCCTCGCCCGCCCGCGCTGATTTCCGCGTCTGCAACGCGACGCAAAACCTGGTCGGCGTCGGCATCGGCTATCGTGCCAAGGCCGGCTGGATCACCGAGGGCTGGTGGCACATCGAAGGATCGAGTTGCAAGACGCTGATCGAAGGGCCGCTGTCATCAAGGTTTTACTATCTTTATGCAGAAGACGCCGAACGCGGCGGACGCTGGGACGGCCCGATCAACATGTGCGTGGCTGAAAAAGAGTTCAAGATCGCCGGCGTCACCGATTGCGTCGCCCGGGGCTTCCAGCGCGCCGGATTCCAGGAATACGACACGGGCGAGCAGGCAAGCTGGATGGTCCAGCTAACCGACGACCCCGCAACGGGAGGCGCGCCAGCCGCCCCGGGAACAAACAGTCAATGAGACGCAGCCGCAAGGTCAAGATCCTAGCCACCATCGGTCCGGCCTCCTCTTCCGAGGAAATGCTGAAGAAGCTGTTCGAAGCGGGCGCCGATGTGTTCCGCATCAACATGAGCCATACCGATCACGAGTTGATGCGCACGCTGGTCGGACGCATCCGCGCCGTCGAGGAGACGGTCGGAAGGCCGATCGGCATCCTTGCCGACCTGCAAGGACCCAAGCTGCGCGTCGGCAAGTTCGCCAACGGCAAGGAGGTGCTGACCGTCGGCCAGACCTTCACGCTCGACGACAATCCCGAGCCCGGCACCGCGGCCAGGGTCTATCTGCCGCATCCCGAAATCCTGAGTTCGGTCGAGGCCGGTCACCGGCTGCTGATCGACGACGGAAAGCTGGAGCTGAAAGCGGTGAAGGCCAATGGCAAGGCGATCGTCTGCACCGTCGTTGCCGGCACCACGATTTCCGACAGAAAGGGCGTCAGCCTGCCCGATACCGACCTGCCGGTCGGCGCGCTGACCGAGAAGGACCGCAGGGATCTCGACGCGGTGCTCGCCACCGGCGTCGACTGGATAGCGCTGTCCTTCGTGCAGCGGCCGGAGGACCTGGCCGAAGCGCGCAAGATCGCACGCGGCCGGGCGCTGATCATGGCCAAGATCGAGAAGCCGCAGGCGGTTGCCCGTCTGGCCGAAATCATTGAACTCTCAGACGCGCTGATGGTCGCGCGCGGCGATCTCGGCGTCGAGATGCCGCTGGAAGCCGTGCCCGGGATCCAGAAGCAGATCACGCGCGCAGCGCGCCGCGCCGGCAAGCCGGTGGTGGTCGCCACGCAGATGCTGGAATCGATGATCACCGCGCCCGTGCCGACCCGCGCGGAAGTCTCCGACGTTTCGATCGCCGTCTTCGAAGGCGCCGACGCCATCATGCTTTCGGCCGAATCGGCCGCGGGCGCCTATCCGGTGGAAGCGGTGGCGATGATGAACCGCATCGCCACCAAGGTGGAAACCGATCCGACCTATGCAGGCATCATCAACGCCCAGCGTTCCGAGCCTGAAGCAACCGGCGCCGATGCGATCTCGCTGGCGGCCCGCGAAATCGCCGAGACGCTGAAACTGTCGGCGATCATCACCTACACGGCTTCCGGCACCACGGGCCTGCGCGCCGCGCGCGAGCGCCCGCAGGTGCCGATCGTGGCCCTGTCGCCGATCGTCAACACGGCGCGGCGGCTGTCGCTGCTGTGGGGCACGCACTGCGTCGTCTCCCCCGATGCCACCGATCTCGACGACATGGTCGATCGCGCCTGCCGCATCGCGCTTGAAGAGGAATTCGGCAAGCCCGGCGACCGCGTCATCATCACCGCCGGCGTGCCGCTAAGGACGCCCGGTTCGACCAATATGCTGCGCATCGCCTATGTCGGTTCGGACTTGGGCACCCGATAAGCCCGCCCCAGGGCTTCACCGCGTTGCGATCTTGAGAGCTCTTGTTGCCGCTGCGGCGTGGTCAATGCGCTGAAGGAAGCGACGCGCGGGGTATGGGATCTTGCAGATGTTGATCCGGTCCCCGCATCTTTCGCCGATTAAGTTCGGCAGTGTCGAGCAGATCGAAATCGACCTTTTCCAGCGTGCAGTGCCAGTCGGCGCTGTGCGAACCCATCCTCGTTTGTGGTGTTCCAGAAGCCGTTCGCGGCTGGAATAGCCATGGTAGTCGAAGGCGATCACGCCGTTGGTCACATAGATATGGTTTCCGTAATGGTTCCCGCTTGGAATGATCCGCTCGCCGTAAAATCCGTCCAGGGGAGGATAACTAAGAAAGACGCCCGCAAGGATGGGGCAGGCGCCGTAACCGAAGAAGATGCGATCCGGCAGCGCCCAGAATTTTTCGGGATTTTTCTTTATGCCGTGTTTCAGGACGTACATGCCGCTCTGGCCCCGATACCGTTTTTCGACGACCGTTTTCGGAAGACGCACATCAGGTCGGCGCCAACTCCGCTTCGGGTTCCTTGAGGTCGGCGCATTTGCCGACGCCATAGGCATCGCCGGCGATCCGCGCTTCCACCGCCCTTGCCATCGCCTCCAGATCCACGCTCCTGCCGGCGGCCTTCTCGATGGCGCCAACGACCAGATCAGACGCGATCCAGTCCGGCTTGTGGCCGAGATTGCGCACCCAGACCAGTTCGGCGCTGGCAATGTTGCGCTCGAGGCCGACCGAATGGATATGGGCGTAGACGACCTTGTCTCGATCGCCCGAGATGACCACGGTCGGCGCCTTGATCTCGGCGTAGCGCGGCGCGGCCCCAAGCGCATAGCGGTAGAGGCCGGCGACATCGCTGGCATTTGCGCGGAAGGCCGACGGTCTCAGCACCAGCGGGATCGCGGCCTTGGCGACATAATTGTCCGGCACTTTGTTGGGCGAGAAGACGCAGGTCGTAGCGTCGGCGATCCGCAGCATTCCTGCCGGATAGCTCAGCGTTTCGGAGAACAGCCGGCCGATCACCGGAATGGTGGTCAGGTCGTAGTACCAGGCGGTTGCGCCGCCGGGCCACGGATGGGTTGCCGGTGCCAGGAATACCAGCCCGAGCGTCTTGTCGGCATGCTCGCGGCCGAAGGCGGTCGTCACCGCGCCACCGAAGGAATGGCCGACGATGATAGCCTGCTTCATACCGAGATGGTCCATCAGCGCGGCGACGGTGTCGGCCTGCGACCACGGATCCTCGTTGTTGCCGGGCCCGCGTCCCGACCAACCGAATCCCGGCCGGTCGAAGAACAGCAATTCGGCGCGCCCTTCAAGCAACGGCCTGAGCGGCAGCATCTGATCCCTGAGATTGGCGCTGGCGCCGTGGATGAAGACAACAGGCGGCAGGTCGGCCTTGGCGGGGCCAGGAACGTGGACATAGTGGATGCGCGCGCCATCGATGTCGACGAATTCGCCGACGGCCGGGTTGCGGCGCTCGATCAGCCAGGAGCCGACGCGGGTGATGCCGACAAAGCCAAAGACAAGCGCCAGAAGGAAGGCAAAGGCGGCATAGAGCAGGTTCATGTGGGATATACGAGGGGGAATAGGGGAATAGGGGAATAGGGGAATAGGGGGAGTATTTCCGGGCGATCTCTTTCCTACTGCCTTACTGCCTTATTCCCCTACTGCCTTAAATATCAAATGCCTTCGCCGGCGAGTTCTTCCGAAAGCGTACCGACTTGATCCTGGGCGCTGCGCAGCATCGGATAGATGGCAAGGACCTTCTGCCAGGCCTCGAGCGCCGATTGCTTGCGTCCGGTCACGGTCATGATCTGCGCCAAGCCCGACAGCGCGCCGAAATGGCGGGGTTCGAGTTGCAGCGTATGGTCGATGTCGGACATCGACTTGCCGTAGTTCTTCATCATGAAATGCACCGTGGCGCGCCGGTTCCAGCCCTCGGCATAGGCCGGCTGCAAGGTGACCACCTGGTCGAGGAAATCGAGCGCGACGTCGAATTTCTGGTTCTCGATCGCCTTCTGCGACCATTGCATCATCAGGTCGATCGAGGCGCTGCCCGACTGGGACCATTCGCTCCAGATGATGCCGGCGATACGCTCTGCCGCCTTTTCGTTGCGCTCGCGCTTGAGATCGGCAAACAGCTTGTCGAGCCGGGCCTCCCTGTTCATTGCGGGAGGCGGGGCTTGCGGCACTGGCTGGGCATCCGGAGGCGCCGGCTCCGGGGCCGCTTGCACAGCGGCCCGGTCATCGGCCCGAGCCGGCAACGAGACGGCGCTGCAAAAAAGAAGGACCGTCAAAAATGCAAAAAGAATCCGCATCGCCCGAATCTAGTCCCGGGCGGCGGAACGTCAAACTGATTTTAGCGTGAACGGCCGGCGGACCCGACGATAAACACCAACTGCGGAGGCAAAAGCCTCGCGACGAAGCTCAGCCCTGGCGCGCCTTATAGCGGGGGGCGGTCTTGTTGATGATGTAGACGCGGCCCTTGCGGCGAACCAGACGGTTGTCGCGATGACGCGCCTTCAGCGCCTTGAGCGAATTCTTGATCTTCATGGTCTTGCCTGTCGGTGTGGACCCGGTCCGGGTCGAAATTTTAAGGCGCGCCAGAAGACGCGCCTTTGAACTGTGGGTGGCTCATAAACGAGGAGCCTTGTCCGTGTCAACCGCAAGCATGCCCGGTAGCGGAGATGAATGCCCGGTGTCGTCAAATATCCGCAATCGGCCAATGGCTCGGCTCCGGCTGGTATGATGTGGTGGTCGCCACGTGACTTGGGAACGCCATGCGCCGAGTTTTCCTGCCCAGTAGCTCGCGGCGTCGAGATTGCTGTCAGGCGCGGCGGCTGATTCGGGTGAAATGGCCCATCTTGCGGCCGGGCCGCGCCTCGGCCTTGCCGTAGAGATGCAACATCAGGTCTGGCTCCGCCAGCAATTCCGGAACGCGCAAGATATCGTCGCCGATCAGGTTCTCCATCACGCAGTCGGAATGGCGTCGCGGGTCGCCGAGCGGCAGGCCGGCCACGGCGCGGATATGCTGCTCGAACTGCGAAACGGTGCAGGCGGCTTCCGTCCAGTGGCCTGAATTGTGGACGCGGGGTGCGATCTCGTTGGCCAGCAGCGAGCCATCGGCCAGCACGAAGAACTCGACGCCGATGACGCCGACATAGTCGAGCGCCGACAGGATCTTCACCGCCGCCGTCCGGGCCGCCTCGGCTGTCCGGGGCGCGATCGCGGCCGGCACGGTCGATGTGTGGAGAATGCCGTTGCGGTGGACGTTCTCGGCCGGATCGTAAGCGGCGACGACGCCATCGATGCCGCGCGCGGCGATGACGGAGACTTCGCGCTCAAAGGAAACGAAGGCCTCGAGGACCAGCGGCACGTTGCCCATGGCCTCGCAGGTGCCGGCGAAGCCGCCGGCTTGCATGTCGCGGAAGACGCGCTGGCCCTTGCCGTCATAGCCCATGCGCCGCGTCTTCAATATGCCGCTGCCGCCAAAGGATTTCAGCGCTGCGGTCAGCTCGCCGTCATTGTCGACCGCGCGGAAATCCGCCGTGGCAATGCCGATGCCGTTGAGAAATGTCTTCTCGGTCACCCGGTCCTGCGCCACATCAAGCGCGCGCGCAGGCGGATAGACCGGCACCTTTGCGGCGAGCGCCTCGGCGGAGGCAACCGGAACGTTCTCGAATTCATAGGTGACGACGGCGCTTGCCTCAGCCAATTCGGCAAGCGCGGCGGGGTCGTCGTAGGCGGCCGTGACCTGACGGTTGGCGACCTGCGCGGCAGGGCAATCCGGCTGCGGCTCCAGCACCACGGTGCGGTAGCCGAGGCGAGCGGCCGCCATTGCCAGCATGCGGCCGAGCTGGCCGCCGCCGATGATGCCGATGGTCGATCCGGCGGGCAGGCTCACGGCGTGTCCGTGGGTTCGGCCGCGACCTTGGCGGTCTGCGAGGCGCGCCAGGCATCGAGCCGCCCGGCAAGCTTGTCGTCGTGGAGCGCCAGAACGGCGGCAGCCAACAGGGCTGCATTGGCAGCACCGGCCTTGCCGATGGCCAGCGTCCCCACCGGGATGCCGGCCGGCATCTGGACGATGGACAGCAGTGAATCCTGTCCCGACAGGGCTTTGGATTCCATCGGCACGCCGAACACCGGCAGCGGTGTCATCGCCGCCGTCATGCCGGGCAGGTGCGCCGCACCGCCCGCACCGGCGATGATGACCTTGTAGCCGGCGGCCTTGGCGCCCTTGGCGAAGTCATAGAGCCGGTCGGGGGTGCGGTGCGCCGAGACGATCAGCCGTTTGTGCGGGATGCCAAGCGCCTCCAGTGTCTCGGCGGCATGGCGCATGGTCGCCCAGTCGGACTGGCTGCCCATGATAATGGCGACGTCGGCGCGTTGATTGTCCAAGCTTCTGCTCCCGGCGACAAAGGCGCGCCTTAGCGGAATTCGGCGGCGGCGGCAAGGATGCGGGGCATTGCCGGTGTTCGGCCGGGAAATCGGCCTATGCCGCAGCCTTGCGGAAGCGGGCGACGAAATCGTCGAGTTCGGGCCGCTCCATGTCGGAGATCGCCCAGTAGGAGAAGGCGCCGTCGCTCCACTGCACCAGCGAAAAGCCGCCCGAGGAAAGATCGTCAGGCTCGCTGACCTTGCCGCCCTGCTGCGGTTCGGCGACCAGCGTGATCAGATGCTCGCGGTGGCGGTAGACAAGTGCCGGCACCGGGCGGCCGGAAATCACCTCGACCCGGCCGCCGATCAGCGCAAAACCGTCCTTGGCAAGATCCGGTGCCGGCGGCGACACGCCGATCCGGGCGTCGAGCCAGGGTTTTACCGTATGGCGATCCGACGAGACGATGTCGATCGGGCTGGCGGCAAGCAGGCTGCGGCGATGGCCGCTGGCGACCGCCGCGGCGAAGCTGTCGGACGCGCCGTTGACCATCACCCATTGCGTTGCCCCGCTGGCCAGCACCGCGCTGATCATGATCGAGGCGGCAAGAGCGCGCCAGTCGAACGAGCCGAAGCGGCGCGCTCGACCTGGTGACAGCCGCGTATCGGCGTTTCGCCTCTGGCCTCCCCCGCCCGGGGCAAGCACCCCCGGGAGCACCGGCGAGCCCTGCTGCGGCTTGGCCGTTCCGCCTGCCGGCTGTGCGGTAGGCGCGGCGCCAATGGCCGCGATGCGCGCGCGAAAGGCGCCGCCGACATCTGGGTGCGGCAGGCGGCTGACCGCGCCCCGCAAGGCCACGATGCGGGCATGCTCTGAGGCAAGCCGCGGATCGGCCGCAATGCGCCGCTCCACCGCAAGCGCGGCCGCTGCATCAAGTTCGCCATCGACGAGGGCGTGGATCATCAGCCTGATGCCTTCCGGATCATTGGGCAGTCCATCGTCATGCATGGTCATGGCGCTCTCCCCAGGTCAGACATAAGCAGGCTCCGCGCGCGAGCCAGCCTGGACATCACCGTGCCCATCGGCACGCCGAGCATGGCCGCTATCTCGCGATAGCTGAGGCCGCTGATGTCGCGCAGCACAAGCGTCTCGCGAAACGGCTGCGGCAGGGCTGCTATCGCCGTTTCAAGCGCCACCGTGTCGGCCTTGGCGATCAGGCTTGCCTCCGGACCATATTCGTCCGGCACGCTGATGCCGTGTGCCGCCGCCATCTCGTCGAGATCGCCGAGATCACCGACGGCCAACATGCCGCGCGGCCGGTTGCGCGACATCCAAGTATAGGCGGTGTTGCGCACGATGGTCAGCAGCCAGGCGCGGGCATTGCCGCCGGCATAGCCGGATATGCCCGCATGCGCCTTTATGCAGGCGTCCTGCACGACGTCCTCGGCATCGGCGCCATTGCCGGTCAACCAGCGGGCAAGCGCCAGCGCGTCACCGAGATGAGGCAGCACCACTTCGCTGAAGCGCTCGGCTCCGGCCTTCTCGCTCAAAGCAGCACCATCCGATACTCCACGAGGAACAGGCCGTGCGCTTTCAAGCAATACCGGCGGTCTCGCCCCGCCCGTGCGGGCGAAACCCTCGGCAACAGGCAAAGCCGCCTGCCGGGGCGAAAGTGAATTCATCTGCGTCACCAGTGTCAAGCGCAATGGGAAAGCCGTGCATCATGGGAGAGAGGCCGGTTGAGGTCATGCGCTCCAGCACATGGCGGCCGCCGACGCCGCGGCCATGTTCGCTGTCGTGTTCATGATGACGGACATGCGGATCTCCTCAACGCCTGTAGCGGCCTATGTCGAGGAGACCCGTTGCGGCCGAGATTTATTCCCGCCGCGTACGCATCCGGCTGTTCACAGTTACGTGATCAGCCGGTGCTTTGGGTTCGTTGGTCCGCTTGGCGCTCAATCCGGCCAGCGCAAGGCGCCGGAAGAGACCTTGCGAGCAATCTTCATGGCGTCGGCGGGCCGGTCCTTCGCGGTCAACAGGGCGCGCAGCCGTTCGGCGACGATTTCCGCCTCTCCGGGATGAAGATTGCAGGGGTCGAGGAAGAAATGGCCGCGTTCGACCTCGTGATTGCGCACGATGATGGGCGGCGATCCACCGGCAAGCGCCGAGGCAAGGCCGGCGGCGGTGAAGCGGCTTTCCGGCAGCACGAAGACCTGCAGGCGGTCGAGCGGGTTGGAGGTCGGGTCGGGAATGATCTCCGCGCCAATGCCCGGGATACCCTGCAGAGCATCCTTCCAAAGGTTGAGGGCGGCCTCTTCGCGCCGGCGGATGCCGGCGTGGTCGCGCTTCTCCCATGCCTCGAGCGCGGCCATGGTGCCGGCGATGCTTTCCTTGCCGACCTTCATGGCGCGGGCGACGCCGCGGTTCTGTAGATAGGCGGCGCGCACCAGATCCTTGCGTCCGGTGACGATGCCGCTGGTCGGGCCGCTCAGGAATTTGTGGCCGCTGTAGATGACGATGTCGGCGCCACGCGCCAGGAAGCCGCGCAGGTCATATTCGGAAGCCGCGTCGACGATCACCGGCACGCCCCTGGCGTGGCAGATTTCGCAGAATTCCTCCAGCGACAGCATGCCGTACTGCACGGTGTGATGCGCGACGACGTAGAGGCCTGCCGCCGTTCGCTCGTTGATCGCGTCGCGCACATGATAGTCCTGCGTGACGCTGACCGTGCCGGCGGGCACCACCTTGGCGCCGGCAACGCGGACCGACTGGTCGATCGGGGCACCGTAGTTGACGATGTGGCCAAGCTGGATGATCACCTCCGACTTGAGGTCGCCGGTGTCGTCCGGCAGGCGTTCGATGGCGAGCAGGTTGGTTCCCGTCATCGCGCCGGCGATCGCCATGGTGATGCCGCTGGCACAGCAGGCGGTGATGAAGCCGGCCTCGCCACCGGTGAGGCGCGCGACGACGGCGCTTGCGGCGCGCTGCAGATCGTCCATTTCCACCCATTGCGATGCCATTTCAGACATGGCGCTGATCGCTTCAGGCACGATGATCGACGCGCCGAGCGCCGTCATCGTGCCGGAGACGTTGATGATCGGGCGAAGGCCGAGCCGTTCGCGGATCGTGGTGTTGGAGCCGGTGTCTGAATATGTTTTCATGTGAGCAATCCCGTGGATGACAGATCAGGCAGCGATCTCGACGACCGCTTCGATTTCGACGGTGATGTTTCCCGGCAAGGAGCCGACGCCGATCGCCGAGCGGGCATGCCCGCCGATCGTGGCGAAAACGTCGGCGAAAAGATCGGAGCAGCCATTCACCACTTTGGGGTGGTCGCTGAAGGTCGGCGTGGCGTTGACGAAGCCGAGCAGCTTGACGACGCGCACGATGCGGCCGAGATCGCCGGCGGCAGCATGCATGACGGCAAGCAGGTTGAGGCCGGTAAGGCGGGCATGCTGATAAGCCTGCTCCACCGTTACATCCTCGCCCACCTTCCCGGTGCAGAGCGTGCCGTCGGCCCGCAGCGGTCCCTGGCCGGACAGGAAGATCAGCCGGCCGCTCTCGGCATGGGTGACGAAGTTGGCGATGGGCGTCGGCGGCTCGGGCAATGTGAGGCCGAGTTCGGCGAGCCTGGTGTAAGGCGTCATGGAAGAAGGCTCCTTGGGATGGCGTCAACCATCCGATGTCAGAAGTGCGAGGCGCGGAAGCGCGCCAGGAAATTGCGCAGACGCTCATTGTCGGCGTCCGCAGCAAGGATCTCCTTCGGCGGGCCGACGGCGCCGACGCCGCCATCGGCCATGAAGACGATGCGGCTCGAGGCGTCGCGGGCAAAGGCCATCTCATGCGTGACCATCACCATCGTCATGCCGTCCTCGGCGAGGCTGCGCACCACTTCAAGCACCTCGCCGACGAGTTCCGGATCGAGGGCGGAGGTTATCTCGTCGAGCAGCAGGATTTTCGGCCCCATGGCCACGGCGCGCGCAATTCCGACGCGCTGCTGCTGGCCGCCGGAGAGCTCCGCCGGCAAGCTGTCGGCCTTATGGGCAAGACCGACGCGGCCGAGCCAGTGTTCGGCAATCGTGCGCGCCTCCACGGTGCTTTTGCCGCGCACCTTGGTGAGGCCGAGCATGATGTTGCCGGCGGCGGTGAGATGCGGAAACAGGTTGAAGCTCTGGAACACCATGCCGGTCTCGGCGCGCATCGCGGCAAGGTCGCGTTCGCTGCGGCGCTGGCGGGCTCCGGTTTCTCGGAAGCCGACCTCCTTGCCGTCGATGCGGATGGACCCGCTGTCATAGCTCTCCAGGAAGTTGACGCAGCGCAGCAGCGTGGTCTTGCCGCTGCCCGAGGGCCCGATGACCGTCACCACCTCGCCGCGCGCCACGCGCAGGCTGACCGAGCGCAGGACCTGGACGGCGCCAAAGGATTTGGACACATCGCGGATGTCGAGAAGGGCCGGGGCATCGTTCGAGCTTGTGGACATTGCTATTCCCGGATGAAGGAGAAACGCCGCTCCAGCCGCCTGCTGGCAAGCGAAAGCGCATAGTTGACGGCGAAGTAGATGAGGGCGCCAAGGATGTAGAGCGGCATGGCCTCATAGGTGCGGCCGATGACCTGGTTGATGGCCTGCATGAGATCGGTGATGCCGAGCAGCGAGACCAGCGCGCTGCCCTTGACCGCGTCGGTGACGCCATTGATCCAGGGCGGCAGGAAACGCCTGAACGCTTGCGGAAAGATGACATGGGCCAGCCGCTGGCGGAAGGTCAGGCCGATCGCCATTGCCGCCTCCGATTGTCCCTTCGGGATGGAGCCGACGGCGCCCCGGAGATATTCGACGACCTGGGCTGTCTTGAACAAGGTCAGCGCCAGCACGGCAGCCCAGAAGGACGGCAGGTGAAGCCCGACGGCCGGCATCCCGTAGTAGACGAAGAAGATGAGCACCAGGATCGGTATGCCGCGAATAGTGTCGCTGAAGATGCGCACCGCCCAGCGCGCCGGCGCCGGGCCATAGACCAGGCCGACGCCAAGGACGACACCGGCGACGAGCGAGAACGTCACGACCAGCAGCGACACCCAAAGCGTCAGCGCAAAACCCTGAGCCAGGAAAGGCAAGGCGTAGGCGATCTGGCCAAGCATGCTAGTGCACCACCTTGAACCATCGTTCGACGAGCCGGAGCGCGTAAAGCAGGGCGTAGCCGGTCAGCAGATACATCGCCGTCACGACGAGATAGACCTCGACGATGCGGAAGGTGTTGAAGTTGATCCATTGCGCGCCGAAGGTCAGTTCGGGCACCGAGATGACCGAAGCGACGGAGGTGTCCTTGAACAGCGATATGAAAGTGTTGGAAAGCGCCGGCAGCGTGATGCGCAGCATGGTCGGCAGGCGCACATGGAGCAGCCTTTGCCAGGGCGTCAGGCCGATCGCCTTGCCGGCGTCTAGCTGGCCGCGCGGCACCGCTTCGAGACCGGAGCGGAACACCTCGACCAGATAGGCGCCGCTGTAGAGCGCCAGCGTGGCGACGAACGAGGTTTGCGCGCTGTAGGCGATGTCGACCACGGTCGGCAGACCGTAGAAGACGAGATAGACGAGCAGGATCAGCGGCACGTTTCGGATGAATTCGACATAGGCGGCAATGATGCCGCGCACCATGCGTCCGGCCGACACGTACCAGACCGCCAGGACCAGACCGATGACGATGCCGATGGCGATCGAGATGACGGCGAGCTCCAGGCTGAGCAGCAGACCGCCCCACAGCTTGTCGAAATGCCGCCAGATCAGGTTGAAATTGAGCGCATAACCCATGCGTCGGCCTCAGTGCTCCCGATGTGACGCAAAGCTGGCCGCGTCGCCAGGAAAAAAGGCGGAAGGGTCGGCGCCCTTCCGCCGATGACGTCAGATAACCGGGAAGCCGGGGTGGCGCGCCGGCGGCTCCTGCCCGAAATAGTCCTTGAACGCGGCGTCATAGAGCGCCGTTTCATGGCCGAACATGGCGATGGTGAAGGTCTGGTTGACGAAGGTCAGCCAATCGAGATCGCCTTGCCGGAGCGCCGCGCCATAAAGCATCGAGTACCAGCTCTTGCCGGCATCGAAGTATTTGTCCGGATTGCGCGAGGCGAGCCAGCGCACGGTGGAGAGGTCGACGGCAGCGGCATCGGCACGCTTGGATTCCAATGCCTGCAGCACGTTGGCCTGTGTATCGATCTGCATCACCTGCGCCTCCGGCAAGGCAAAATGCACCGAAGATTCGGCGTCGACATTCTGCAGGATGGAAACGCGCGTCGCGGAGCCTGCGGCAAGCAGCTTGTCGAAGGTCTTGTTCTCGGCGCCGGGCAAAGTCAGCAAGGCGACGCCCTCGACGTAGTAAGGCCTGGAGAAGTTGATCAGCTGCGAGCGCTGCGCGGTCATGGTCATGAACTGGATGGTGATGTCGACCTTGTTCGTCGTCACGTTCGGAATGCGCTGCGCCGGGTCCTGCATGACAAACTCGACCTTGGCCGGGTCATCGAACAAGCCCTTTGCCAGGATGCGCCCCATGGTGATGTCCATGCCGACGAGTTCGCCGGCATCGTTCTCGAAATGCCATGGCGCATTGGTGCTTCCGGTGCCGACAATCAATTTGCCGCGCTCCAGCACGGTGCGTAGCAAGCTATCGGGCGCAGCCTGCGCCGCCGCCTTCTGGACGTCGACCGTTGCCGCCGCGCTCATGACGCCGGCCGTTGCCAGTCCGGCCATGCCCAGTTTCAGAAAATCACGCCTTTTGGATGTGTCGTCCACAGCGACCTCCTTTCGTGTTGTGTTCCCCTACGCACAGGCAATACGCGCACCCGGATCGTTACAGAAATTGTCTCTTACAAGGGACGAGTGTATCCTGTACAAGACAGATACTAACATCAGGAATCGACAATGCAAGATGGCAGCGCCTTGGCGGTCTCAGCGGACGCAAAGATTTCGGTCTCTCGGGAGAAGGGCCTCAACCGGGTGCTCCAGATTCTGGAGTTCCTTCATTCGACGCAGCGCGCCATCGGTATCGGCGACCTCGCCAAGGGGGTCAACGCGCCGCGTTCGACCACCTACACACTGGTGCGATCGCTGGTCGATGCGGGCCTCCTGGAGATGGCCGGCGACGGCAACCGCGTCTATTTCGGTAAGAAGCTCTATCTCTATGGAATGGATTATGTGCGCGGCAACGACCTCTTGAGGCGAGGACGCCAGGAGGTCGACAACCTGTCGCGCGAGACCGGTGAGACCTCCGAACTGTGCATGCTGCAGAGCGGCCGCTACACGATCGTCCACTCGAGCCCGGGCACCCGGCCGTTCCGCATCAGCTCCGCCACCGGATTGCAGATTCCGCTGCCCTGGACCGCGTCAGGCAGGCTGCTGCTCGCCGGCCTCGAACAGGCCCGGATCGAAGCCATGATATCGGAAGACGACCTTATGCTGCCCGATGGCCGCAGATTGCGGCTGGACGATTTCATCGCCGACATAGCGACGGCGCGAGCCACCGGCTATTGCATCACTTCGGGGCTCGTCGACGCCTATACGAAATGCCTCGCCGCGCCGGTGTTTTCAGCACCCGGCACCGTCGAGGCGACGATGTGCCTAGTGGTGCCCATCGACACATCGCAGGAGAAGACAGGCGAACTCCTGGCCCTGTTGCGCGAACGCGCGGCGCGGCTTTCGATCGCGGCCTGGACCTGAAGTCAGGCGATGATGTCCGGGATGATCCTGTCTTCCAGCTTCATCAGCCGATCCTTCAGCGCAAGCTTCTTCTTCTTCATGCGCTGGATCTGCAGCGGGTCGCAGTTCATGGCGATCATCGCATTGATCGCGGCGTCGAAATCGGCGTGTTCCTGCTTCAGCCGGGAAAATTCGAGGCGAATATCGGCCTGTTCCTGATCGGACATTCTCTACCGTCTGCACGTCTGCGGCGCCCAAAGCTGGGCCTGATTGGGCGGGGGGTGGCACTCTCTGCCACCGGCGCGCAGCCCATATCACATTTCACGTTGTCGTGGAATGCTACCACGGATCATTCGACATCGCTGCGCGAAGGTGGCACACTGTCATTGTGCCGTCACAGAGCGAGCCTGCGGTGGACGCGCCTTTGGCGGCTGCAATCGAGGAAATCATGAAAGGGAGAACCAATCATGTCTCTTGCATCCCATCTTGATGAGTTGCAGCGGAAACACGGCGACATCGAACGCGAGCTCGATGACGCGATGAATCACCCGTCGGTGGACGACCTGGAAATCGTGAATCTCAAGCGACGCAAGCTGGCAATCAAGGACGAGATTGAAAAACTGAGGGCCAAACCCACGACGCATTGATGCCCCACTGACATAACCGCTCACCATTCGGGTCTTTCCTGCCGGCGGCAATTGCCGCCGGACTGGTGGTTTTGATCTTCGATTTCAGGTCGACCATCACAGATATTCGTACCAGGCAGAGGCCTTCCGACTTCCTAGTCCCAGGACGAGTAGGGGCGAAGCTCGTCGCGGCTCCCCTTTACCATAACTGACCGAAGAGTGCAGCGGAGCAGAATTCCGCCTTGCCGCGGCGCTCTGAGGTCAGGGCTTGGATTCTGGGACTGCGCTGCGTCGCTCTTCTCCTTGCTCCTCCCCGAAATGACGGACTCGTTCCGGGAAAGACAAAGCGATGGGGCCTGCCAATCGCCAGGTAGCCGATTGGCCGACGCAAGCGAGCGATAAAAGTCGGGCGCCGAGCAACCGGCGGCGGCATCGATTGCGGCCAGTGGCGACCTGTCGCCATTGACAAGCCATCTTTGCTCCTCCACCTCATGCCCGGACTTCAGCGCATCGGCCCGGAGCGCGCTTTTGTGCGTCCAAGTGGACGCGCGGCGCTCCAGAGATTAAAGGCTGCCGGCATGACCGGATATTATTCCTTTCCCTTCCCGCGCCGCACCTCGGTTGGCGTCGATGTGGGCGGCGTGGTGGTTGGCGGCGGTGCTCCCGTCGTCGTGCAGTCGATGACCAATACGGATACCGCCGATGTCGACCAGACGGTCGCCCAGGTCGCGGCGCTGCATCGCGCCGGCTCCGAGATCGTGCGCATCACCGTAGACCGCGATGAAAGCGCCGCCGCCGTGCCGCGCATCCGGGAGCGGCTGGCGCGGCTCGGTATCAACGTGCCCATCGTCGGCGACTTCCACTATATTGGTCACAAGCTCCTGGCCGATCATCCGGCCTGCGCCGAGGCGCTGGCCAAATACCGCATCAATCCCGGCAATGTCGGCTTCAAGGACAAGAAGGACCGGCAGTTCGGGGCAATCGTCGAGATGGCGATCAAACATGACAAGCCGGTGCGCATCGGCGTCAACTGGGGCTCGCTCGACCAGGAACTCCTGACCCGGCTGATGGACGACAACCAGGCCCGCGGCTTTCCGTTGACCGCACAGCAAGTGACGCGCGAGGCGATCGTGCAGTCGGCGATCCTCTCGGCCGAGATGGCCGAGGAGATCGGCCTTGGCCGCGACAAGATCATCCTCTCGGCCAAGGTCAGCGGCGTGCAGGACCTGATAGCCGTTTACACCGAACTCGCCAGCCGTTCCGACCATGCGCTGCATCTCGGCCTCACCGAAGCCGGCATGGGCTCGAAAGGCATCGTCGCCTCATCCGCCGCCATGGGCATCCTGTTGCAGCAAGGCATCGGCGACACCATCCGCATATCGCTGACGCCGGAGCCGAACGGCGATCGCACGCGCGAGGTGCAGGTGTCGCAGGAATTGCTGCAGACCATGGGCTTCAGGCAATTCGTGCCGATCGTCGCCGCTTGCCCCGGCTGCGGCCGCACAACCTCGACCGTGTTCCAGGAACTGGCCCAGAACATCCAGGCCGATCTCAGGAAAAACATGCCGGCGTGGCGTGAGAAATACCCAGGGGTCGAGAACCTCAAGGTCGCCGTGATGGGCTGCATCGTCAACGGCCCGGGCGAGTCCAAACATGCCGATATCGGCATTTCGCTGCCCGGCACCGGCGAGACGCCGACAGCGCCCGTCTTCGTCGACGGCAAGAAGGCGGCGACGCTGCGCGGACCGTCGATCGCGCAGGATTTCGAAAAGATGGTCGCCGACTATATCGAACAACGATTTGGTCGCGGCAAGGCCGCGGCAGAGTAGGTCGAATGCTGCGCTTCCTCCCGGTGGCGCTGATCCTGCTGTGCGGGTGGCCCACCTTGGCCCAGGCCGATCCGCCGCAATCGGCCAAGCAGCGGCTGATCGACAAGGTCTGCAACCTGATCCAGGCCCATGCCGACCAGAACGGTCTGCCCAGGGATTTCTTCGCCCGGCTGATCTGGAAGGAAAGTCGGTTCGATCCCAACGCCGTCAGTCCGGTTGGCGCCGAAGGAATCGCCCAGTTCATGCCGGGGACCGCCAAGATGCGCGGGCTCGCCAATTCCTTCGACATCAACCAGGCGATCCCGGCCTCGGCGAAATACCTCGCCGAGATGAAGACCAGCTATGGCAATCTCGGCCTGGCGGCCGCCGCCTACAATGCCGGCGAAAACCGGGTCTCGCGCTGGCTGGGCTCGGGCGGCTTCCTGCCGATGGAAACCGAAAGCTATGTCTTCGACATTATGGGCGAGCCGGTCGATAAGTTCGCCGACCGCGCCTATGCCGGAAGCGTGCGACCGCTCGACGCGAAATCCGATTTCGTCGCGGCCTGCCGTAAGCTCCCGGTGATCATGTCGCGGACGGTGGCGATGGCTTCCATCAACATAAAGCCCTGGGGAATCCAGGTGGCCGGCAATTTCCGCCGCAGCGCCGCGATCAACCAGTGGCTCAGGGTGAGAGGCCGCTTCCCGGCCCTGCTAGGCGGGCATGATCCGGTGGTCAGCCGGGTGCGCACGCCGATCGGCCGGCGCGGCATCTACGCGGTCAGGATCGGGGTCGACGACCGTGCCGTCGCCGGCGCTATCTGCCAGAAATTGCAAAGTGTCGGCGGGGCATGCGTGGTGGTGCGCAACCGGTAGAGGGTGTGTCGTTGCGGGTGAAGGGGCGATAAAAAATGCCGGCCGCGGCTATAGGCGACCCTGGATTGGCCGGCATTGCCCTGCCTTCGACGAGCAATGAGGGCCGCAGGATGGTCGACGCATATATTATCTGCGGCACGCCCAGGACCGGAAGCACTTTGCTGTGCAAGCTCCTGGCCTCCACGAAGGCGGCGGGCGATCCTCATTCGTTCTATCGGCGGCAGGACGTGCCCGAATGGGCCGAAGAGTGGGGGCTGCCCGGCCGCGACACGATGGGCGAACTCGAATTCAATGCCGCCTATCTCAATGCGGCCATCGCCGCCGGCAAGGATGGGACCGGTATTTTCGGCCTGCGCCTGATGCGAGAGAATCTGGATGAGCTTTCAGCGATGCTCGACCGGATTTTCCCGGGGCTTGTCTCGGATAAAGCTCGTTTCGAGAGGGCGTTTGGCCGTGTTCTCTACATACATCTGTCACGCGAGGACAAGCTTGCGCAGGCCGTATCGCTGGTCAAGGCGCAGCAAACCGGCCTTTGGCATGTCGCTCCTGATGGAACCGAGCTGGAAAGGGTGGGGCCTCCCCGGGAACCTCAATATGATTTCGGGCGGATCAAGGATGAGGTTGCCGAGCTCGGAGCTTATGACGCTGCCTGGAACATGTGGTTCGCGGAGCAAGAGGTAATCCCGCTGCGGATCGGCTATGAGCGCCTGTCGAGCGATCCGGTTGCAACGTTGGCGTCCGTTTGCGACGCCTTGGGGGTTCAGGCACCGGATGCTGGGGATATAAGACCCGGCGTCGCAAGGCTTGCCGACGAGACAAGCCTCGACTGGATGCGCCGTTATCATCTGGATGCGGCGTCCGAGGCGTCGACGGTATAGCTATGCCGTCTTCGCCACCACCGTTTCGCTGAGCCAGGTGCCGATCTTGGCGCCGAGGCGGTCGGGTGAAACCGGCTTCGGCAGATAGTCGTCCATGCCGGCTTCGATGCACTTGTCGCGGTCGCCCTTCAGCGCATGCGCGGTGACGCCGATGATCGGAATGTGGCTGCCATCCGAGGCCTCCGTCGCCCGGATGGCGCGGGTCGCCTCGTAACCGTTCATCTCCGGCATGGAGACGTCCATCAGGATCAGCCTCGGGCGCAACGAGCGGTACATCTCGACCGCCGTGCGGCCGTTGCCGGCTATACGATAGCTCAAGCCCAACCCGTTGAGAATCTGGCCGAACACCAGCTGGTTCACCTCGTTGTCCTCGGCGATGAGGATGTCGATCGGACCATTCGGCGCGACCGTCGGTTCCGGCACGGGGACGGCTGGCATTGCCGGGCCGCGGATGACGGTAAAGGCGGGCGGCGCCGCCTGCGGCAGCGCCGGTACGGGTTCGCGAACGAACTGCGCCCTGCCGACCTGCGAGCGGGCTTTCTGGACGACCGAGATGACGGTGCCGAGCAGGACCGCGGAGCGCGCCGGCTTGGTCAGGTGCGCGGCAATGCCGAAATCAATGATCATCTTGCCGAAATCGACCTGGTCGACCGAGGTCAGGAGCACGACCGGTATGGCCGACAGCCGGCTGTCGGCGGCGATGGCTTTCGCGACATCGGCGCCGTTCATACCGGGCATCTGGTAATCGAGGATGATGCAATCGACGGCGGCCCCCAGCTGGCAGGCGCGGTCGAGGAAAGCCAAGCCGACCGCACCGCTTTCGGCGGCGGCGCAGTCGAAGCTCCAGCTCCTGAGCTGTTCGAGCAGGATCTCGCGGTTGACCGGATTGTCGTCGATGACCAGAACGCGGGCGCCGGTGACGTCGACCGGCACGATCTCGTCGCGAGCCTCGGCACGATGCACGGGCAGGGGCACCGCGAACCAGAATACGGAGCCGCGGCCGATCTCGCTCTCGACGCCAATCTTGCCGGCCATCAGGTCGACGAGGCGGGCGGCGATGGCGAGACCAAGGCCGGTGCCCTCGTGACGGCGGGTCGAGGAGCCATCGACCTGGGCGAATTTTTCGAACACGTTCTGCAACTTTTCGGCCGGGATGCCGATGCCGGTGTCCTCGACGCGCAACTTGAGCTGGACGACGTCATTGACGGTTTCGCCGCCGACGTCGATCAGCACATGGCCCTTCTCGGTGAACTTCACCGCGTTGCCGAGCAGGTTGGTGACAATCTGGCGGAACCGCCCGGCGTCGCCGACGACGTAGGCCGGCAGGCGCGGGTCGACGCGCACGATCAGTTCGAGGTTCTTTTCGGCGACATGGGCGGAGACGAGCGTGGCCACATCCTCGACCGCCTCGGCAAGGCGGAACGGCGCCGGGTCGAGCGTGAGCTGGCCGGCATTGATCTTGGAGAAATCGAGGATGTCGTTGATGATGGTGAGCAGCGCATTGCCGGATTTGACGATGACGTCGGTGAAGGTCTTCTGGCGCGCGGTCAGCTCAGTCTTGGCCAGCAGCTCGGCCATGCCGAGCACGCCGTTCATCGGCGTGCGGATTTCGTGGCTCATATTGGCGAGGAATTCCGATTTGGCGCGGTCGGCCGCCTCGGCCTTGAACAGCGACTCGGCGGATTCGGCGAAGGCGCGGCGGATGGCTTGCTCCATCGGCCGGAAGATCCAGAAAGCGGCGATGGAGAGCACCGCGAACAGCAATCCGCTCGCCCACAGCAGCAGCCGGTCACTGGAGGCATCGGCCAAATGGCGCTCGTCGTCCATGGCGGTGCGGACGCGGACCAGCATCGGCTGGGCAAACAGGTCGTTCTGGTTGCGGATTTCGCGATAGCTCCACTCATCGACCTTCTGCGCCACCGACATCAGGTTGAAGTTTCGAATCATGTCGCGCGGAGACCAGAAAAGGTCGCCATTGACCGAAGCGGATTCGAGCTCGTTGATCGTCTTTGTCGACAGGCGTGGACGCAATGCGGCGATCTGGGTCGCAAGCGTCCCAATCTCGCTGGTCAGGCGTTCCGAATGGCCGCGCGCCGACGCGGTCAGCGCATCGCGCGTCTCCGCTCGCCAGGCGGTTCCCGTCGTCTCGGCGAAGCTGGTCGCGTTGCGCAGATCGCGGGTAAAGATGACAAGGTTGCTGCTCAGGGCATCGATCTGGTGGCGGAAGGAATTGACGCGATCAAGTGCGAGCATGATCGCCAGCGAAGCCAACGCGAAGATCAGCAATCCTGAGAGATAACGGCTCCGGATGGACCGTATGAAGGAAGAATATTCCGGCATGCGCAACCCCAACACATACGCATTATTTTAACGGTGGGGATTACGCTTGATTTACATTAAGATTTCGTTCTGGCGACCGAGAATTTCGGATTCCCGCAGCCTCCCATGTAGCCTGCCGGCTGCGCCGAGATGAAGGGCCGCGCCACTTCAAGGGACGGTCAAGCTTCGGATATTATTTCAATCCGCGGGCCGTTTGTGATGCCGGGATTCCTGGTTCGAGCCGCGAAGCATTTCACGGTCATCGGCATCGACCAGATCGACGTCGCCGCCCCTGAGCGACTGGCCCTGCTGGCGAGCCGTTCTTTCCTGCTTCGACCGCTTCAGTTCGTCCTCGGCGTTGAAATTCTTGTCCGCATTCTTGGTGTTCACCCGCTCCTCGATGATTTGCACCTGCTGTTCGTGGGTCTTCTTGCCGGTCATGGGATATCTCCCTCTATTTGTTCGTCCGGCCGGTCTGGTCGGGGTTCACACCGCCTTGCGGGGTGGTGTCGTTCTCGACATCGCCCCGAAAAGTATTTTCGCCATCGAGTTCCTCGTCGTCGTCAAGAATGTCGCCACCCTTGATGGTGCCTTTGGATGCGCCGATGCCGGGATCGTTGCGCAAGTCGCGATCGCTTGGCCTCGGCTGTTTGCGATGCTTGTTGTCGTTCATGGGTTGCCTCCTGCTTCTGGTCCCGAACGTCGCGACGGGTGCAATTGTTCCCGAAACGCAAGGTCCCCAAACGCTCTGGCCGGGAGTGAGACCACCGCAGCCGCGTATCTTCGAACAGCGGAATGCTGCCACGAGTGATGTCAGCTCCGCGTCAACCGGTTATCGATCGGGCAGCATTTGGCGCGCCTGCCTGTTCGGCGCGGCGGATCAGATCGACGCTGTGATGCCGCCGTCCACATAGAGAATATGGCCGTTTACGAAAGAGGAGGCCTCGCTGGCCAGGAAGACGCAGGCGCCGACCAGTTCCTCGACCTTTCCCCAGCGGCCGGCTGGCGTGCGCTTTTCCAGCCAGGTGCTGAACGCAGGGTCGGCGACAAGGGCAGCGTTGAGCGGCGTATCGAAATAGCCGGGTGCAACGGCATTGCATTGCAGGCCATGTTTGGCCCAATCCGTAGCCATGCCCTTGGTCAGGTTGCCGACCGCGCCTTTCGTCGCCGTGTAGGGCGCGATGCCCGGACGGGCGAGCGCGGTCTGCACGCTGGCGATGTTGATGATCTTGCCGCGGCCGCGCCTGATCATATGGCGCGCCACGGCCTGGCCGACATGGAAGACGCTGGCGACGTTGGTCTGCAGCAGGCGCTCGAACGCATCGGCGGGAAACTCCTCGAGCGGCGCGCGGAATTGCATGCCGGCATTGTTCACCAAAATGTCGATCGCTCCGCCGTCCAGTTCGAAACCGTCGACCGCTGAGCGAACCGCTTCATGATCGGTAGCATCGAAGGCCAGCTTTTCCGCTCCGGGAATCTGCCTGATCGCGGTGGCGAGCCTTGCCTCGTCACGGCCGTTGAGGATCACCCTGGCGCCGGCTTCGGCCAAACCCTTGGCCAAGGCGAAGCCTATGCCTTGCGAGGAGCCGGTTACGAGGGCGGTGCGCCCGCTGAGATCGAACAATTTGGTCGACATCGAACCTGATCCTCCCGATTGGCCCGTTAAACAGAAACCTTCACGCCAAGCCTCGGGGTCTGCCCCGATCTCAATTGTTGCGCGTCGCCACGAAGGTCGCGGCTGCCTTCAGCAGGCCGGCCTGCTCGCCATAGGGTTCGAGCAGCGCATGCGCCTGATGGACAAGGCCATGCAACTGGGCGCGTGCCCATGCCTCCCCGTGCAGCGCCACCAGCGTTGCCTTGCCGGCGGCGGCGTCCTTGCCCGTCGCCTTGCCCATCTGTGCGGCATCCGCGGTCAAATCGAGAAGATCGTCGGCAAGCTGGAAGGCAAGCCCGATCGCCGAGCCGAACTCGGCCAGTCTTTCGCGATCCCCGGCAGGCACGCCGGCGACGACCGCGCCCGCCTCGCAGGCAAAGCGGATCAGCGCACCGGTCTTCATCGCCTGCAGCCGGATGATCCCGGCCTCGTCCGGCGCGATGCGCTCGGCCTCGAGGTCCAGCGTCTGGCCGCCGACCATGCCGCCGGCCCCGGCGGCGCGGGCGAGCGCCAGCACAAGGGCGGCCCGCCGCTCCGCCGGCAGCGCCGTAGTCTCGTCGGCGAGGATGTCGAAGGCAAGCGTCAGCAGGGCGTCGCCGGCGAGGATGGCAGTCGCCTCGTCGAAGGCCCTGTGCACGGTAGGCTGGCCGCGGCGCAGATCGTCGTCGTCCATCGCCGGCAGGTCGTCATGGATCAGCGAATAGCAGTGCACGCATTCCAGTGCGGCCGCCACGCGCAGTGCCGCTTCGCCGTCGGCGGAAAACAGGGCCGCGCTTTCCATCACCAGAAAGGGGCGCAGGCGCTTACCGCCGTTGAGCACGCCGTGCCGCATCGCCGCCATAAGGCGCTCGGGCCGCGCGATCTCGCCCGTGAGCGCGCGGTCGTCGAGCAATCGCCGCAGCAACGTCTCGACGGCGGCGGCCCGTGCGACGAGCGCCGTTTCGAACGCCATTTCATCGTCATTCGTCATGGCCCGGACCGGTAGCCGACACTCAGACGTTGCGCAAGAAGACAAGCGCCATTATGCCGGGGGAGGGAGAGACACGGGTTGGGCGACTTGGCGGAACCGATCGTCGATCATGAAACCGAAAAGCTGGACATGGCGACGAGATCCCGTGGCGTGAACCGTCGTGCTCTCAAACGCTGGGTCCGGCGCGGTATCGTCGTGGCTGCCGTGCTGGCGCTTATCCCTACGGTGCTGACCTTTCTCTATCTGCCGTCTTTCGTGCATCCGGTGTCGACGCTGATGCTGAAGGATCTTGCCACCTTCTCCGGCTATGACCGCCGCTGGGTGTCGATCGACGACGTGGCACCGGTGCTGGCCAATTCGGTGATCATGTCGGAGGACGGACAGTTCTGTTTCCATCGCGGCGTCGACCTCGGCGAATTGCGGGGTGTCGTCGACGACGCGCTGGCCGGCGAGGGGACGCGCGGCGCCTCGACCATCACCATGCAGACGGTGAAGAACCTGTTTTTGTGGTCTCGTCCGCTGGGCACGGTTCGTAAAGTGGTCGAGTTGCCGCTGGCCGTGTATCTCGACGCGGTGATGTCGAAGCGGCGCATCATGGAAATCTACCTCAACATCGCCGAGTGGGGGCCGGGCATATACGGCATCGAGGCGGCGGCGCGGCACCATTTCGGTGTTTCGGCAAAACAGCTGTCGCGCCGTCAGGCCGCGCTGCTTGCCGTCAGCTTGCCAAATCCGATCGCCCGCAACCCGGCCAAGCCCGGGCCGGGGCTGAGGAGGCTGGCCAACCTGATCGAGCGGCGCGCCGGCCGATCCGGCGCTTATGTCGGCTGCCTCCAGTAGCCGACATAAAAAAATTCGCGGGCAGCGCTGGCCAAAACGGCACCGGGCGTGTATAGGCACCCGACTTTCTCAGATTCCGGCCCCTGACACGGCCCTTTCACGAGGGCGGGCGGGGCTTTTGACCATGTAGTGGAGCATATCCATGGCCGTTCCGAAACGAAAAACCTCTCCGTCCAAGCGCGGCATGCGCCGCTCGGCAGACGCCCTCAAGGCCCCGACCTATGTCGAGGACAAGAACTCCGGCGAAATGCGCCGCCCGCACCATATCGACCTGAAGACCGGCATGTATCGCGGCCGCCAGGTGCTGACGCCCAAGGAAAGCTGAGACCAGCTTTCCTGATGTTTGAGCTAAAAAGACCGGCCGCTGGCCGGTCTTTTTGCGTCTGGCGGGACCGACGACCGACAGCGTAGCTGCGTCTCCAGGCCTTGATCTCCGATCGGCCCGGACGCCGCCTCATCGTGCATCCTCGAGGCATGGCCGATTGCATACCGCACATCGCCTTCGACTCGGTCGACACGACTTTTCCCAATGATCGAACCGTGAGCCCGATGCGCGGCAATCGCCGGAGGCAGCGTCGCTGGTGTTTTTCGCAATCTGTGGGATTGCCATAGACGGTTTCTTATGCGATTTTTGAATTTATAGTCGGAAATCGACACAGATTGGGAATTCGATGTGGGATTTCGTCAGCACAAGTGATCTCGACGATACCGAGCAGGCCGTCCTTTCCCAACTCAAAGTCGATGGGCGGATGTCGAGTGTGGATATCGCCAAGCGCATCGGCGTCACCGAAGCGACGGTGCGGCGGAAAATGGCCCGTGTGCTCGAGGACCCGGATATCTGCATCCAGGCGGTCGTGCGCCCTTTGCGCAGCGATGTCGGCATTGCGGCCATTGTCGGGCTCGACGTCGACCGCGAGCACATCATCAGCGTTGCTCGAAAACTGTCGGAATACTCGTTCGTCGACAGCGTTTACGCCATGACCGGGCCGTTCGACATCATCATCCAGCTCACTTTGCCATCCACGACCAGCCTGCACGATTTCCTCGTCAGTGAACTGGCCAACGTTCCCGGGATCAAGGATTCCGAGAGCTACATGATCGGTCGCGTCTTCAAGCATAGCGGCCGGGCTTACCAGCACAGCAAAACCGAAGAAAAAAGAGGGTAACAATGGGTGAGTTTCTTTCCGCTTCGCGCCGCCGCGTCCTGACCCTTCTTGCCGCCGCGCCGCTCCTCCTGCCGTTCACTGCCACCGCCCATGCCAATGGGCTGGTCGACCAAATCAAGCAGCGCGGCACCATCCTTGTCGGAACCGAGGCCGCGTTCGAGCCGTTCGAATTCGTCCGCGACGGCCAGATCGTCGGCTATAACAAGGACATTCTCGACTATGTGGTCAGCCAGCTCGGCGTGAAGCTCGACCAGCTCAACCTGCCTTTCCAAGGCTTGCTGCCAGGGCTGCTGGCCAAGAAGTTCGACCTGATGGCGACCTCGACCGGCATCAACGCCGAGCGGGCGGCGAAATACGCCTACACGCGGCCAACCGGTTCGTTCGAGAACGTCGTCGTCGTGCGCGTCGACGAGGAGCGCATCAAGAAGCCGGAGGACATCAACGGCATGGTGGTGGCCACGCAACTCGCCTCCTCCGTGCAGCCCATCATCGAGGCCTATGACAAGGAGCTCAAGGATAAGGGCGGCAAGGGTGTCGGCGAGATGAAGCTGTTCACCTCCTTCCCCGAGACCCATGTCGCTCTGGCCTCCGGCCAGGTCGACGCCATCGTCATCGCCTCGCCTTCGGCGGCCGTTCTGATGAAGAACGTTCCCGATACCTACAAGGTCGTCGGCTCGATCGGCGAATTCTCCTATCTCTCCTGGGTGGTGCGGCCGGAGGACAAGGATCTGCGCGCCTTCATCAACGCCAAAATCGGCGACTTGAAGGACAGCGGCAAGCTGAAGGAGCTTCAGCTCAAATGGTTCGGGTTCGAGATGAAGACGCCCGACGAGGGTTATCTGCCGCCTGGCGCGCTCTAAGCCCCCAACCAGGCGCCCGGCGCTGCCGGACCGGTGGTTCCAGTCATTGGACGCGCCGGTCTCGGATGGCCCGGACGTCCAGGGATCATTCGAGCTGAAAAATGTTCCATTTTTCAAAGACGCTGACCTTCCTGCCGGAATTCCTGGCCGGCGCCGGCATCACGCTGAGCGTCTCGGCGCTGGGGTTTCTGGTGGGCACATTGATCGGCTTCGGCCTGCTCGCATGTGGCAGGTCGCGCTGGCGCGTGATCCGCTGGATCGGCGCGGTCTACACCAGCTTCATCCGAGGCACGCCGCTGATCGTGCAGATCTTCATGGTCTACTACGTGCTGCCGGGCCTCGTCGGTATCGACCTGCCGCCGCTCCTGGCCGGCGTGCTGGCGCTCAGCTTCAACAGCGCGGCCTTCGTCGCCGAAATCCTGCGCGCCGGGCTGACGCGCATTCCCGCCGGCCAGTACGAGGCGGCCAAGGCGCTCGGGCTGAAGCCTGCCGTGACCTGGTTCAAGGTCATCCTGCCGCAGCTCTTCCGCGCCATTATCCCACCGATGGTCAACGAGTTCACCATGCTGGTGAAGGCATCCTCGATCCTGTCGGTGATCGCGGTGGTGGAACTGACCCGCACCGCGCAGAACATCATGAACGTCACCTACCGGCCGGTCGAGGCCTTCTGCATCGCGGCGGTGCTGTATTTCGTCGTGCTGCTCTCATGCAGCGTGCTGACCAAGCGCCTGGAACGCAAGGCGCAAGGCGTACGCGCATGAACTTCGATTTTTCCGTCATAGCGGACAACTGGCACATACTCGCCAAGGGCTTCGGCAACACGGCGCTGATGTGCGCTGTCGCACTGCCGTTCGGCTTCGCGCTCGGTACCGTGCTGGCGCTGATCCGGCTGCGCGGCGGACGGGTGCCGACGGCGATCGTCTCGGCCTATGTCGAAATATTCCGCAATATCCCGTTCCTGATCCAGATCTTCCTTTTGTTCTACGCCTTGCCGATGTTCGGTGTCAGGCTCTCGCCCGTGGTCGTGTCGATCGGGGCGCTGTCGGCCTACGCCAGCGCCTATTCCGCCGAGATCATCAGGGGCGCGATCCAGTCGATTTCGTACGGCCAGGTCGAGGCCGGCTACGCGCTGGGACTGCGCTACCTGACCATCTTCCGCAAGATCCTGGTGCCGCAGGTGCTTGGCTACATCCTGCCCGCGGCCACCAATCTCACCATCACGCTGATCAAGGAATCGGCGATCCTGTCGGCGATCACCGTGCCGGAACTCACCTACATGGCCCAGAACATCATTGGCCGCACATTCTCGCCGGTGGAGATCTTCACCGCCATCGCATTGCTGTACTGGGGGCTGACGGCCTTCGTGGCAGCGATCTCGCGCAGCCTGGAGCACAGGCTGCAGCCTCATCTCGCAGCCCGCCGTGGCGCCTGATCCAAAAAAGCTTCAACGCAGAGGAGACCCCATGTCCAAACTCACCACCGCGCCGCGCGATGTCTTCCAGACATTCATGAACTTTCCGCTGGTCGAGGATCTCGACACGCTGAAGGCCGATGTCGCCATCATCGGCATGCCCTATGGCGATCCCTACACGATCGACGAGTTGATCAACGACCAGACCAATGCGCCGACCGCGGTGCGGCGCGCCTCGCAGCGGATCAGCCAGGCGCTCGACCGCTATGATTTCGACATTGGTGGGCCAGTCTTCGACGGCAAGGACATCAAGGTGGTAGACGTCGGCGACGTTCCCGGCGCGGCGGCCGATCATGTCGGGCACTATGGCAGAGCCGAAGCGGCGATCCGCAAGATCCGCGCCGCGGGCGCACTGCCGATCACAATCGGCGGCGACCACGGCATTCCGATCCCGATCTTCCGGGCGCTTGACGGCGAGGGTCCGATCACGCTGGTCCAGCTCGATGCCCATCTCGACTGGCGTGACAACGTCAACGGGGTCAAGGAGGGCTATTCCAGCACTATCCGGCGGGCCTCGGAAATGGCGCATATCAAGGATATTTTTCAGGTCGGCGTTCGCGGCCAAGGCAGCGCGCGCACCGAGGAGGTCGAGGCCGCCCGCGCCTATGGCGCCAACATCATCACCACCAATGAATGGCAGGACATCGGCACCGCCGCGCTCCTGAAGCGAATTCCCGACGGCGGTCGCTACTATCTCACCATCGATGCCGACGGCCTCGATCCGGCGGTGATGCCGGCGGTCGAGGGGCCACAGCCGGGCGGCGTCAGCTACCGGCAGACGATTGAGCTCATCAAGGGGCTGGTCGGCAAAGGAAGGCTGGTCGGCATGGATATCGTCGAGATCGCGCCGGCGCGCGACGTCAACGAGATCACCTCGATGACGGCCGGCCATATCATCCTCAACGTCATGGGCGCGGCCGTGCGCGCCGGCTACTTCAAGCGCTGATCGCGAGCGGGGTGCGCGTTCACGCATCCCGCGGCTCGATTTCAAAGATGTCGGCCGGACAACCGGCTGACATCGTTGTTGCATTCGGTTTTCTAGCGTGTTTGGGGCGTGCTGCGAAAATTCTTGACGGCGTGCCGGTGGCGCACTCTACAAAGGGGTGCCCCCAAATGGAGACGCCAGATGTTCGGTGCCGTCCCGCTGCTGATCGTGCCCTTTGTCCTCTACAATCTCGGGCTGCTCGGAATATTCGGCAGCGGTGACGATCCCTGGGCAAGCGAGGTCTTTTCCGTCGGCATGATGTCCGGCGGGGTGTTCTCGATGACGCTCGGCGACCTTATGGTGCTGATCGGGCTCATCTTCCTCTTCGTCGAGATCGTGAAATCGGCGCGCACTACGAACGCCTCGATCATGGACCATCTGTTGTCGACGCTGGTCTTCGTGGCCTTCCTGGTCGAGTTCCTACTGGTCAAGGGCGCCGCGCATTCGGTCTTCTTCACGCTGATGATCATCGCGCTGTTCGACGTGCTCGCCGGCTTCTCGGTGTCGATGCGGTCGGCGAGCAGGGATATCAACCTGAATTAGCCTCAGCCCGGATCGGCGGTGAAGCCGGCGGCCTCGATGCCGGCGATGGCGGCGGCTTCGTCATTGTCCGAGCTGTCGCCCGAAATACCGACCGCGCCTATGATGCTGCCTGCCTTGTCGCGGATCAGCACGCCGCCCACGACCGGCAACACGCGTCCGCCCGAGACGTCGGAGATGCCGGTCATGAGATGCGGGCGCTCCTTGGCGAAGGCCTCGACGCGGCGCGAGCCCATGCCGATGGCGAGCGCGCCATAGGCCTTGCCGGCCGACATTTGCGGGCGCAGGAACGAGGCGCCGTCCTGGCGCTGGAAGGCGACGAGATGGCCGCCGGCGTCGAGCACCGAGACGCCGAGCGGCCTGAGCTTGAGCTCCGCGCCCTTGGTGAAGGCGGCATCGATGATCTCGAGGGCTTTGTCGAGCGGCAGTGCGGTCATGGCGATCTCCTGTTTGAACGGATAATCATCGGCAGCCAGCCGGACGAGGCAATCCAGGTTCCGGTTGAAATTGCTTCGTGGAAAGCGGGGTGAACGCGCCGATCCGGATCGCGCCTATGCCGCGATCCACCAAATGCGATCAACGGCCACCGGCTCAGGGCCGGCAACGAAGTAACCGGGAGCGGCGTGCTACTTCTTCTTGGCGCGGGCGGGCTTCTTGGCGGGCACTGCCGGCGCGTTGGCAAGGTCTTCGGCTTCCTTGGCCAGCCGCAGCGCCCGCAGCTTGTCGGTCTTGACCTTGCGGGCATCGCTCTCGGCGACATACTCGGCCATCGCCTTCTGTCGGACCGTGGCCGCTTCCTCCTGCTTCTTGAAGCGCAGATCGGCGCGCGCGCGGGCAGTATCCCTAGAGTTCTCAACCAAGAGTCTGTTCCAATCTCGTGACGTGATTTTCGGCCTCTTGTAGCAGAGCCGGCCATTCAACGGGGAAAATAGTTGGTCACGCGGCCGGGTTGCCGCCGAGAGCCTTGCTGGCGAGCACGGCCTCATAGGCGGCCTGCAGGGTCGCGCGTACAGAGGGGCCGGACGCTGCATCGAGGGGCGTGCCGAGATGCTCGTGGCGCAACTCACCCATGAATTTCTCCCATAGCGGCGGCCCGCCCTTTTCCAGAAGCTCGGCCCGGATCGACAATTCCTCGCTGACCGGCAGCCAGACGCGGCCCCAGGCGCCGAGATGGGCCAGGATCGGCACCAGGGTGATCGCCATTTCGGTCAGGCTGTAGATCGCCTTCTGCTTGTGCGAAGGATCGTCGGCCTTGGTCAGCATGCCCAGATCCATCAGCCGCTTCAGCCGGTCGGCCAGTATGTTGGAAGCAATGCCTTCCATCGACCCGTTGAGCAACTCGCGAAAATGGCGCCTGCCGCCAAAAATAATATCGCGAAGGATGATCAGGCTCCAGCGGTCGCCGAACACTTCCAGCGAAAGATTGATCGGGCAACCCGAGCGGCGATCGATGTTCATTCGATTTCTCCAAAACCGGTTGCATTATTGTATCGGTTTTATTATGGTGCAACCGATTGCAAAATGCAAGCAGATGAGGAGGCCACGCGATGACGAAGACCGGACGCCCCACTATCATATCCGAAGCCTTTGGCGACCCCGCCGACCCCGCTCTGCTGCTGATCATGGGAGCGATGGCCTCAATGCTGTGGTGGCCGGAGGCGTTTTGCCGGAAACTCGCCGCCGCGGGACTGTTCGTAATCCGCTATGATAATCGAGATACCGGCCGCTCGACCAAATACCCGCCGGGAGAGCCGCCCTACACGTTCGACGACATGGCTGACGATGCGATCGGCGTTCTCGACAGCCACGGCCTCGACAAGGCGCATATCGCCGGCATGTCGATGGGCGGCATGATCGCGCAGCTCGTGGCGCTCAAGCATCCGTCCCGCGTCGCGTCGCTGACCGTGATCAGCAGCTCGCCGATGGGGGTGGACACCTCGTACCTGCCGCAGACCAGCGATGCCTATATCAAACATTCGGCTGAAGGCGCGCACATTGACTGGTCGGATCGCCGTCAGGTCATCGACTTCATGATCAAAGATGCCAAGGCGATCGCCAGCACAGCACATCCCTTCGACGAGGGCCGCATGAAAGCCTTCATCGAGCGGGACTATGATCGCTCCGCCGGCCTGCTCAGCGCGACCAATCATTTCCTGCTCAAGGGCGATAGTGACCGATGGAGGGGCCGACTGCACGAGATGAACGCGCCGCTGCTGGTCATCCATGGTACGGCCGATCCCATCTTTCCGGTCGAGCATGGCGAAGCGCTGGCCGGGGCGGTCGCCGGCGCGAAACTTCTCCGGGTTGAAGGCGGTGGCCACGAACTGCATCCGGACGATTGGGATGTGATCGTCGCCGGCATCGTTGCTCATATCCGGGCCGATTGGCACTCAAAGCGCAGTCCTGACGCCACAAGTTTGGGCAATAGTTAAGTAAACATTTCGGTACTAGACGACGTGAACCCCGAGACAGGTGAGCAAAAATGTCCCTGACGCTTCACTATCATCCGCTGGCCTCGTTTTGCTGGAAGCCGCTGATCGCGCTCTACGAGAACGGCACGCCGTTCGCGTCCGTCATCGTCGATCTCGGCGACGAGCAGTCGCGAGCAGCCTTCCTGAAGATAGCGCCCTGGGGCAAGATGCCCGCTTTGCGTGACGATGCGCGCGACCGCACCGTGCTAGAGTCGACCCTCGTCATCGAGTATCTGGCCGCGCACTATCCCGGACCGGTCGACCTCGTTCCCGCCGATATCGACCTCGCAATCGCGGTTCGCCAGGCCGATCGCTTTTACGATCTCTATGTGCAGGAACCGATGCAGAAGATCGTCGGGGACCGGCTGCGCCCGGAACGTAGGACCGATCCGTTCGGCGTCGAACAGGCGCGCGACCAGTTGCGCAATTCCTACGCGATCATCGAGCAGGAGATGGCGTCGAGGAACTGGGCTGTGGGCGACGCCTTCACCATGGCCGATTGCGCGGCCTCGCCGGCCCTGTTCTACGCCAACAAGGTCGAGCCATTCGGCGACAGATATCCTGCCGTGAGTCGCTACCATGACCGGCTGTTGCAGCGGCCGGCCTTCGCCCAGGTGATTGAGGAGGCGCAGCCCTATTTCAAGCTCTTCCCCTATAATGATGGCTGATCGTGGTGCGTGACCGGTCGTTTGAACAGGAACGATCAAGTCTCCCAAAATTGGTCGAGCCAGATGTTGAGTTTCAGGAAGCCGGCATTGCTCACCGTATAGACGCGCCGCGTGCCTTCGGCCTTGGCGTGGACAAGGCCGGCATCGAGCAACACCTTCAGATGCTGCGATACGGCCGGACGTGAGACCGGCAGCCCGGCTGCCAGTTGATTAACGGTTTTGGGACCGCGTCGAAGTTCTTCCAGGAGATGGCGCCGGTTGGGATCGGCGATCGCCATGAAGGCGTCGGAAAGCATCATGCCTCATTTGTGGGGCAAAGTTCTTCGAATCTCAACCGTTTGCTTCTGCTTTTCTTCTTGGGTCAAGCCGCAATGCTTCCGGCGTCACCGAACGGTCGGCGGGCTGCGTCTTGAAGGCGTCGCGGTCCTCGATCGGCACCGGCGCGCGGCGGCTAATGCGCAGCAGCGTGTAGCCTGCCAGGGAAAGATGCGCGAAGGCGGTCGCCAGAAACAGGCCCTCCGGACGCATCCAGCCCATCAGGGCGGCCGCCAGCAAGGGTCCGATCATGGTGCCGAAGCCATAGAGCAGCAGCAGGCCGCCCGAAACCTTGACGAAGTCCTCGGCACTGGCGTGGTCGTTGGCATGCGCCACGGCGATCGAATAGAGCGTATAGGCGAAAGCACCGTAGGCGGCGGTGAAGACGATGACGAAGACGCCGGAGCGCGGCTCGAACAGGAAGATCAAGAGCGCGAACAGCGCAGCGCCGAAAGCGGCACCCGCCAGCACGAAGCGCCGGTCGGTCTTGTCGGAGAAACGCCCGGCCGGAAGCTGCATGGCGGCACCCGCCACCACCACCAGGCTCATCATCAAGGCGATCTCAGCGGTGGAGATGCCGATGCGGGCGCCATAGACGGCGCCAAGCGTGCCCCATGCGCCGTTGGCGATGCCGATGAGGACGCAAGCGATGGCCGAGACCGGCGAGTTGGCGTAGAGCCCCTTGACGTCGAGCTTGACGTCCTGGAGCGGCTTGGGGTGCGAGGCGGTCGAAACCGCGGTCGGGATCAGCGAAAGGCAGAACAGGATGCCGGTGATCATGAAGAGTGAGGCCGATTTCACGTCGCCGCCGGCGACGATCATCTGCCCGCCCATGATCGAGGCATAGGTGACCATCATATAGAGGCCGAAGACGGTGCCGCGATTCTCGTTGGTGGCCTTTTCGTTCAGCCAGCTTTCGATGACCATGAAGGCGCCGGCCATGGTGAAGCCGGTGAAGGCGCGCAACAGGATCCAGACATATTCGTCGATGACCAGTCCGGTGAGCAGCGCAACGATGGCGCCGGACGCGGCGAAGGCGCCGAAGGCGCGCACGTGGCCGGCACGGCGCACGATACGTGGTGCAAAGAAGCAGCCGGTGACGAAGCCGCCGGCCCAGGCTGTGCCCATCAGGCCAAGCGATGCGGTGGAGAAACCTTCCACCTGGCCGCGCAGCGGCAACAGCAAGCCGTGCAATCCCGACGCTGCCAAAAGGAAGGCGGTGCCCCGAAGCAGCGAAAGGATCGGTCTGTAGGCTGCGAGCATTTTTTGATCCGGCTGAAATCGAGGAGAGACGCAGAGTCTGAAGACAGTCGCATTCGGGCTTTTCGGAGGCGGGTCTTTTCGGCCTTATCCGCGGCGGAACAGCGCCTCGGCCGCGGATTTGGTGCTGTCCTTCGACTTGAGTTCAGCCTCCAACCGGGCGATCTCGTCACGCAGGATGCCGATCCGTTCCGACAACTCGCCGACGGAGAGCAGCGACAGGTCCTGCCCGATCTCGTGCGGACGCGCCTTCTTCTTGGGTTCGTCGTCGAAGATCGCCATTTGTGCTCCTCCTCCGCCATACCGATTGGCCATTTGCCTGATTTGCCAATGAGCATACATAGGGCAGGGGCGTCGATGCAAACAGCCGGCAAGAATGCGGCGAGGAAAGACGGGAGATCTCATGGCGAGCGGATCTAAAATTCCGGCAAGGATGACGGCCATCGCGATCTCCGAGCCGGGTGGGCCCAGGGTGCTGAAACCGGAGACGCGCGATGTGCCTGTGCCCGGTCCCGGCGAAATATTGATCAAGGTGCGCGCCGCCGGCGTCAACAGGCCCGACGTGCAGCAGCGTAAGGGCGCCTATCCGCCGCCGCCCGGTGCATCAGACCTGCCGGGCCTGGAGGCGTCGGGCGAAGTGGCCGCGCTCGGCGACGAGATCTCTCGCTGGCGCCTTGGCGAGCGCGTCTGCGCGCTCACCCCCGGCGGCGGCTATGCCGAATATGTCAAGGTTCATGCCGGCAGCGTGCTGCCGCTGCCGGCCGGCTTCACCCACACGGAAGCGGCGGCCGTGCCGGAAAACTATTTCACCGTCTGGCACAATGTGTTCGAGCGCGGCGGCTTGAAGAAAGGCGAAACGCTGCTGGTTCATGGCGGCTCTTCGGGTATCGGCACAACGGCGATCCAGCTTGCATCGGCCTTCGGTGCCCATGTCATCACTACGGCCGGCAACAAGGAGAAATGCGATGCCTGCCTGAAGCTCGGAGCCGACCGGGCGATCAACTACCGCGAGGAGGATTTCGTCGCGGCGGTCAAGGAAGCGACGGGCGGCAAGGGTGCCGACGTCATCCTCGACATGGTCGGCGGCGACTATGTGGCGCGCAACTACGAGGCCGCGGCGGTCGAGGGCCGGATCGTCCAGATCGCCCTGCAAGGCGGCGCGGTGGCGAGCGCCGATTTCTCGAAAATCATGGTCAAGCGGCTTGTTCATACCGGTTCGACACTGAGGCCGCGCACCGTCGAGTTCAAGGCGGCGCTGGCAGCCGCGCTCGAAGCGCAGGTGTGGCCGTTGCTCGGCACGCGCCGGATCGCGCCCGTCATGGACATGATCTTCCCGCTTGCCGATGCCTGGCGGGCGCATGAGCGTATGGAGGAAGGCGATCATATCGGCAAGATCGTGCTCGACGTCGGCTGACGGCAACATTGCCGATGCCCGGCTGGCCGAGGCGGGCTCATACCCGCGACCCGGCCCCTGCCTGCAAGCTGAACAAAAGCTTAATGGTGCAATGCAGCATTTGCATCATTGCTATGCAAAATCAGCCATTCAAGTGCCGCTCGATGATGACTATTTGAGCATCACTGAAACGAACACCCCATTTGGAGGACTGACATGAACCCGATCCGCGCTTTCCGTAACTGGCGTATGTACAACGAGACCGTGCGCGAACTGAACCGCCTCAACGCGCGCCAGCTCAGCGATCTCGGCATCAACCGCGCCGACATCGAAAAGATCGCCCGCCAGGCGATCTGACTTCAAGAACCGCCCCGCCGCAAGGCGGGGTCGCAAAGCAGAGCCGCCGCAGACGCTTGCTCGTCGCCGGTTCCGAACCCGCCGGACCTGTCCGGCGGGTTTTGTCTTTCTGGACCCCAAACATATTCGCGGCACCATTTTCATGCCGCCCGTGATTGATCTGCCCCGGTGTGGTTGCCAGATCGACGGGCGTTCCCAAAAACGCCTTCCCAAAAACATGTCGGTAGCTAATCAAGTTGTCCGGTTTGGTAGCACATGATCTGTCCGCTTCTGTTTTGGCGTCGAAGCGGTTCAC